>DATBCR010000479.1:0-4685 GCA_036270375.1 Pseudonocardiaceae bacterium
CCGCTGACCACCGGCGAACACGGCGAGGCCACCCAGGACGCCGACGAGGTACTGGCCGCCGCCCGCGCCGCACTGGCGGAGTGCGCGGCTTCCGTTGCGGGCCACGAGATCGCCGCACTGTCGTTCAGCGCCGCCATGCACACCCTGCTGCCGCTGGACGCCGACGGCAAGCCACTTGGCCCGGCCCTGAGCTGGGCCGACCACCGCGCCGCCGCCGTGGCCGCGGCATGGCGCAAGCCGGGCGGCCCGGCCGCCGAACTGCACCGTGCCACCGGAACGCCAGTGCATCCGATGAGCCCGCTCGTGAAACTGGCGTGGTTCGCCGAACACGAACCGGAGCTGCACGCCGCCGCCCGGCACTGGGTCGGCGTGAAGGACTACGTGCTGTCCCATGTGACCGGCCGATTGGCCACCGAGCATTCCTGCGCGTCCGCGACCGGCTTGATGAACATCCACACCCTTGCTTGGCACCAGCCGTCCCTCGACCTCGCCGGCATCCGCGCCGACCAACTACCCGACCTGTTGGCGCCCACCGACATGCTGGCTCTGGCCGCCGAGGAGGGCGACCTGCCGGCCGGGCTGCCGGTGGTGCCCGGCGGCGGTGACGGCCCGTTGGCGAACCTTGGCACCGGCGCCACCCGACCCGGTATGGCGGCGCTGTCCTTGGGCACCAGCGGTGCGCTGCGCACGATCCGCGACCGACCCGGCGTTGACGAGCGCGGCCGGGTGTTCTGCTACGCGCTCGCCGACGGCCTGTGGGTGGTCGGCGGCGCGATCAGCAACGGCGGCGTGGTCGGCGCGTGGGCATCGGACTGTTTCGGTGTCCCGGTTGCCGACCTGCTGGCCGAGGCGGAACACGCCGACCCGGCCGGCCTGCTCGCGCTGCCGTACCTGCTCGGCGAGCGGGCACCGTGGTGGGACCCGAACGTGACGTCGGTGTTGATCGGGCTACGCCGCGAGCACGGCAGGGCCGCCGTCACCCGGGCCATGATCGAGGGCGTCGGTCAGCAGTTGGCGCTGGTCGCCGAGGCCCTGACCCCGCACGACCTGACCGAGGTCCGCGCGACCGGTGGCGCGTTCCGCTCACCCGTGTGGGGCCAGGTGGTCGCCGCCGCCCTGAACCGGGACCTCGCGCTCACCGAGGACACCGGCGGCTCGGGCCTCGGCGCGGCCCTGCTCGGCTGGCGTGCCCTCGGCGAGCTGCGTTCCCTCGCCGACGCCGCCGACCTGATCACCCCGACCGGCGCCGTCCACCCCGATCCCACGCTCGCGGCCCGGCTGGCGGGCCGCCGGCCACTCGTCGAACGCGCCCACCACGCACTCGCCGACCTGCTTACGTCGGCCGACTGACCGCGTCGGCCACCGCCGTCATCGCGTCGACGACCGCCGTCCGCGACTGCTCGGTGTGGTCGAGCACGTCGAACCCGTGCTGGCCGTCCGGCACGTCGATGACGTGGACGTCCGCCCCGGCGTCCTTGGCCCGCGCCAGGAAGTCGTCCACGGTTGCCTGCCGATTCGGTGACTCAAGGCCGACCCGCGTCAGCACCACCGGCCGGCCAGGGACAACTGGGTCCGCCTGGAGCACCGGGTAGGTCAGGGCGAGGCAGCGCAGCCAGTCCGGCGACGCCGACAACCAGCGGCCGATCATCCAGCCACCGGCCGAGAACACCCACAGCGCGATCCGGTCGGCGTCCACCTCCGGCAGCGCGCGCACGGTGTCCAACACCCGTTCGAGCTGGTCCGCGCAGGCTTCCGCGTCAGCTTGCGCGTCGTAGTACGGCAGCGCCGTCACCACGGCGACAAGTCCGTGCGCCACGCTCAGCCGGCTGTACCCCTTGAAGACCGCCCAGTCCCGGGGCAGGGTCGGCATCGCCGCCGGTATCGGCCCCGGCACGAACACCACCGCGGGCCGAGGGCCGTCCGCGGGGCCGCGATAGATGTCCATGTCGTCACGCCGGGTCACCTCGATCCCGTCCGACGGCGGATCGAGCACGAAAGGTGGATCTGCTGCCATGAAAGCCTCCCCTAGCGATGACTGGCCACCGGCACCGGATCGGCCACCGGTTCGACGACGAAACTACGGCGTGCCAACGGAATCGCCACCAGCGCGACCAGGATGCCACCGACCCCGGCCGCCGCGAACCCGCCGCCCGGACCGAGATGGTCCACCACCACGCCCACCACCGGGAAGCCGAGCGCGGCACCCAGCGTGAACGCCGAACTGAGCAACCCCATCGCCTCGCCACGCACCGACGCCGGCGCGAGCTGGCTGATCCGGTCCGCCGTCGACGTCAGCGTCGGCGCGCACATCACACTGCTTGGCACCAGCGCGAGGCACAGCAGCCACCACTGCCCGCCGGCCAACCCGACCGGCACCACGAGCAGGCCGAGCAGGCTCATCAGCACCAGCGTGCCCGGAGCTCTGCGCAGCCCGCCGTAGACGGCCCCGCCGACCGCGGACGCGACACACATCGCGATGGTCACCACACCGGTCCAGCTCACCTGGCCGTCCTGGCGCAGCGCCGCGACCATCGCCACCTCCGTGCCGGCCAGCACGAACACTGCGCCGGCGGCCACCGTGAGGGCCGCGAGCAGCGGCGCCCGCAGCCACTGCCGGCGCGGCGGCCGGACCTCGTCCGTCTCCGGCTCGTCGTGCTCGCCGCGGACCGGCGGGTTCACGAGGTAAACCGCGATACCGGCGGCCACGATCATGGCGCCGACCGAGAGCACCGCGGCCGGCGTGGACACCTTCGTGGCGATCAGCACCCCGAGCGCCGGGCCGACCATGAACGACATCTCCACCGAGATGGAGTCCAGCGAGAACGCGGTGCGCCGGTGCTCGGCGGGCACGAGCGCGGCAAGCGCCTGCCGACCGACCGACATCACCGGGAGTGCCACGACCCCGCCGACGAACGACATCACCAGCAACCACCCATAAGGCAGCAACCAGGCGGTCAGCCAGTAAGTCCCGTAGCCGAGTGTGGTGAACACCACGATTTTCCGTAATCCGAAGCCGTCCACCGCTCGACCGACCAGCGGCGCGCCCACCGCGATACCGACCGTGCCGACCGCGCCGACGAGCCCGGCGGACCCGTAGCTGCGGTGCAAGGTGAGCACCACATGCAGTGTGAGCACCATGTTTGTCGCGGTGACCGGGATGCGGGCGGCGAACATCAGACCGAGCAGGGTGGCGACGCCGGGCAGCGTCAGTACGCGCCGATATTTGCCCATTGCCACAGCCATGATTCGATCCTGCGCCCGGTATCTGACACAACCGCATTTCAGAGGACGACGGGCAACCCGTTCGAGGGGCTAATCTTGACTCACTCCAGACTGCATGCTCTGATCGGACCTACATGAACCAGATGAAACCAAGTGGAACAGAGCCGCTGCGCCACGAACTGCGGGCCGCCGGACTACGCGCGACGTCCCCTCGGCTCGCGGTGCTCCGGTGGCTTGCCGATCACCCGCACACCACGGCCGACCAGGTCGCGGCGGCCGTGCGCGGCAGCATCGGCTCCGTTTCCACGCAGGCCATCTACGACGTTCTGAACGTGTTCACCAGGGCGCACCTGGTACGGCGGATCGAGCCGGCCGGCCACCCGGCCCGATTCGAGACCCGCACCGGGGACAACCATCACCACCTCGTTTGCCGAGGTTGCGGGCGTACCGAGGACGTCGACTGTGTCGTCGGCCTCGCGCCGTGCCTGAAACCGGCTGATGCGGTTGGTTTCACCGTGGACGAGGCAGAGGTCGTGTTCTGGGGAATGTGTCCGGAATGCCTGACGGGCGAGACCGCCATCTCGCCCGCCTACCACGAGGAGACCAAGTCGTGACAGAGACGAAACCGACCACGACGAACGCCGGTATTCCGGTGGCCAGCGACGACTATTCGCTGTCCGCGGGCGCCAACGGTCCGTTGCTGCTGCAGGACTTCTACCTGATCGAGAAGCTGGCCCAGTTCAACCGCGAGCGCGTACCCGAGCGGGTGGTGCACGCCAAGGGTGGCGGCGCGTTCGGTTTCTTCGAGACCACGGAGGACGTCAGCCAGTTCACCAGGGCCGCGCTGTTCCAGCGTGGCGCGCGGACCGAGGCGCTGTCCCGGTTCTCCACCGTCGCCGGTGAGCTCGGCTCGCCGGACACCTGGCGCGACCCGCGCGGCTTCGCGCTGAAGTTCTACACCAGCGAGGGCAACTACGACCTGGTCGGGAACAACACGCCGGTGTTCTTCATCCGGGACACCATCAAGTTCCCGGACTTCATCCACTCGCAGAAGCGCCGGTCGGACACCCATCTGCGGGACAACAACATGCAGTGGGACTTCTGGACGCTGACGCCGGAGTCGGCCCACCAGGTGACCTGGCTGATGGGCGACCGCGGCATCCCGAAGTCCTGGCGCCACATGAACGGCTACGGCTCGCACACCTACCTGTGGGTGAACGCGGCCGGCGAGAGGTTCTGGGTCAAGTACCACTTCAAGACCGACCAGGGGATCGAGTTCCTCACCCAAGAGGAGGCCGACCGGCTCGCCGGCGAGAAGCCCGATTACCACCGGCAGGACCTGTTCGAGGCGATCCGCGCGGGCGATTTCCCGAGCTGGACCCTGTACATGCAGATCATGCCGTTCGAGGAGGCGAAGACCTATCGCTTCAACCCGTTCGACCTGACCAAGGTCTGGCCGCACG
>DATBCR010000480.1:0-2251 GCA_036270375.1 Pseudonocardiaceae bacterium
AACCCGCCCCGGCACAGGCTGGACACTCGGAGACCGGCGTCGTCCAGCAGTCGTTTCGCTTGTGCCACACCGGTTTCCGCCAGCCGGTCGCGCCACACGCCGATCGAGCCGATCCCGGCCGCCACGCACGCGTCGATCGCCGCAGGCAGGCTCAGTCTCTTGACTGTCGCCTGGTTCAGCGACAGCCGGTCCGGCCCGATCATGGGGCGCTCAACAGTTTGCTCATTCGTTCGACGGCCAACTCCGGGTCGGCCAGCACGCCCGCGGTCACCGCCAGCTCGAACAACCGGGCCAGGTGTTCGGTCGACCGAGCGAGGTGCTGGTCTGCCAGCATCACGAAGTGTTCCTGGAAACCGTTGAGCCAGGCCAGAAACGCGATCCCCGCCTTGTAGTGGTAGGTGGGTTTGGCGAAGATGTGCCGGGCCAGGGGGATGGTCGGGGTCATCGCGGCGCGGTAGCCGACCACGTCACCGGCGTCCAGCGCGCGCAGTGCCGCCGCCGCTGGTCTCGCGATCGCGGCGAAAGCGCCGAGCAGTGCGTCGCTGTGGCCGTGCTCGTCGCCCTCGATCAGGTCGTCGTAGTGGAAGTCGTCGCCGGTGTAGAGGCGGACGCCCGGGGGGAGCCTGCGGCGCAGCGCGATTTCCCGCGACGCGTCCAGCAGCGATACCTTGATCCCGTCCACCCGGTCCGGCTGCGCGTTGATGATGTCCAGCACCGTTTCCGCCGCGTCGGTCAGGTCCGTGCTGCCCCAGTAACCGGCCAACGCGGGGTCGAACATGTCGCCGAGCCAGTGCAGGATCACGGGTTCCCGTGTCGATGCGATCAGCTGGCCGTACAGCTGGAGATAGTCGGCCGCGTCATCGCTCGTTCTGGCCAACGCGCGGCTGGCCATCAGGATCACCTGTGCTCCCGCGGCCTCCACCATGTCGACTTGCTCGCGGTAGGCGGCGGCTATGTCGGCGAGGCTTACGGTCCCATCCGGCAGTTGGTCGGTGCCGGCGCCGCAGGCCAGAAGTCCACCGACCGCCGAGGCCCGTTTGCCGCTGGCGGCCACCAACTCCCGTACCCGCGGCCAGCTCAGGCCCATCCCGCGCTGCGCGGTGTCCATCGCGTCCGCGACGCCGAAACCCAAGCCCCACAGGTGTTCCCGGAACGCGAGGGTCGCAGGCCAGTCGATCGAGCCGTCCGGGCACGCGGCCACGTGTGCCGCCGCGAACACCCGCCGGGACACCGAGGGCGGACCGGACACAGGCCAGTCCGGTGTGGACACCAGCAGTGGCCGTGACCGGCCGGGCAGGGTGATCTCGGCGGTCACGTCAGATCTCCAGATCCGGTACGTCCACACGGATCCCGCCGGTCGACGACTCGTACGCCAACTGTGCCAACTGCACACCCTTGGCGCCGTCCACCAGGTCCCACGGGAACGGCTCGCCACGCGCCGCGTGTGCGAGGAAGCTCGCCCACTGGGCCTTGAACCCGTTGTCGAACTCGGTGTTGTCCGGCACGGTCCGCCACTGCGCCGGGAAGTCGTCGCTGGCGGGCAGATCCGGATTCCACACCGGTTTCGGGGTCATCGTGCGGTGCTGAACCTTGCACTGTCGCAGCCCCGCCACCGCGCTGCCCTCGGTGCCGTCGACCTGGATCTCCACCAGTTCGTCCCGGTTCACCCGCACCGCCCAGGACGAGTTGACCGACGCGATGATCCCGCCGTCCAGTTCCACCACAGCGTACGCGGCGTCGTCCGCGGTGGCCGGGTAGCGGCGATCCTGTTCGTCCCAACGGAACGGGATGTGCGTCGTGGTCCGGACGTACAGCGCGCGGACGGGCGCGAACACGTCTTCGAGCAGATAACGCCAGTGCGGGAACATGTCCAACACGATCCCGCCGCCATCCTCGGCTCGATAGTTCCAGGACGGCCGCTGCGCGGACTGCCAGTCGCCCTCGAACACCCAGTAGCCGAATTCCAGCCGCACCGACAGGATCCGGCCGAAGAAACCGGACCGCACCAGTCGCCGCAGTTTGATCACGCCGGGCAGGAACAGCTTGTCCTGCACGACACCGTGCACGATGCCGCGTGCGCGCGCCGCCCGCGCGATGTCGACCGCGTCGGCCAGGGTCGTCGCGATCGGCTTCTCGGTGTAGACATGTTTGCCGGCGTCGATCGCCGCGCGCAGTGCCGCCGCGTCGCCGACATCGACGACCGCGGCGTCGATCGCCGCACCTTCGCCCTCGAGGCGCGCCGCCGCGGCCG
>DATBCR010000481.1:0-4688 GCA_036270375.1 Pseudonocardiaceae bacterium
CTTCTTTAGTGATGTTGGTGTGCTAGCTTGATCTTGTGGCTGGTGTGACACGAGAAGCCCGGGCAGCGGACAACCGGTTACCGGACCGGGTGGCGATCGGGGTACTGACCACCGTGTTCACACCAGCCCTCGTGGATGAGGTGATCGAGACCGCGCAGGCTCGTGAGTTGCGGAAACGGTCGCTGCCGGCACGGTTGGTGGTCTATTTCACGCTCGCGTTGTGGTTGTTCGCCGGGTGCAGCTATGACACGGTGCTCCGCAACCTGGTCGAGGGTTTGGCGTGGACCCGCAGGGGGTGGGATGGCTGGCGGGTGCCCTCGACCGGGTCTATCACCAAGGCCAGGGCGAGGCTGGGTGCCCGTCCGCTGGAACTGTTGTTCCGTAGGGTCGCCGGTCCGGTGGGTACCGAGACGACACCGGGGGTGTTCTGGCGGGGACTGCGGCTGGTGTCGCTGGATGGCACCTGCGTGGAGGTAGCTGATAGCCCGGCCAACGCCGCCGAGTTCGGCCGCCCGTCCGGCACGGACGACCACCAGGGCGCGTTCCCGCAAGTCACTCTGGTCGCGTTGGCTGAGTGCGGCACCGCCGCGTTGATCAACGCGGCGTTCGGCGGCTATAGCACCAGCGAGCAGGACCTCACTCACACGCTGGCGGGCTCGATGACCGAGGGCATGCTGGTGCTGGCCGACCGCAACTTCCCCGGCGGTCCGATGTGGACTGCGGCCACCGCCAGTGGGGCCCAGTTGTTGTGGCGGATCAAGACCAACCAGTTCACCCTGCCCGTCGAGCAGCCACTGCCCGATGGCACTTATGTGTCGTCGTTCACCAGCGGCAAGGGCCGCTCCCGCATCCGGATCCAGATGCGGGTCATCCACTACACCGTCACCACCACCGACACGGCCACCAGTGAGCAGACCACCGAACAGTTCTGCCTGGCAACCACCCTGCTCGACCCCGAGATCGCGCCCGCAGCCGAGTTGGCCGGGCTGTATCACCAGCGCTGGCAGATCGAAACCCTGTTCGGCGCGGTGAAAACCACCCTACGCGGCGGCGCGACCGAGATCCTGCGCTCCCACAGCCCCGACGGGGTGCGCCAGGAGATCTGGGCCATGTTGTGCGTCTACCAGGCGTTGCGCGGCCTGATCAGCGTCACAGCCCAGGCCGCCGACATATCCCCGCTGCGGATCAGCTTCACCCGTACGCTAGACGCCGCACGCCGTTCTCTGGCCCCCGCGGCGGCTTTCCCCCCTGCACCGCATCCTTGATCACTTCGGTCGGGACATCCTGGATCGGCTGGTCCCAGATCGTCCTGGACGCGCCAGCCCCAGACGGACCAAACGACGATCACATCGCTACCCGGCCCGCAAACACGCACCCGCCAACACCCGCGTGCACCACCAGATCACCCTACAACCACACTGCTAAAAGAAGCGCCATTGGGGCGCGGCCCCCACGCCCCCTTGCGTGCGCCGTGAATTGCCACTACCCGGGACGGCCGTCGGCTCGGGGTCGCCGGCGGACACCATGGCGGTACCAAGGGGCGGTATCAGGTGGGTCGCCGACCGGTGCACGGCGGTCGGCTAGCCTGCCCGGGTGATTCGACTGGGCAGGCGTGATCGGCGAACGACGGCGGTTCGGACGTGTGTCGCCGTCCTCGCCGCCGGGTTGTTCGGCGTCGGCATTTCCGCGTGTGGCACACAGGCGGGCACAGCGGTGGCGCAGAACCAACCGGCGAACGGCAGCACGGGGACGGCGCCGCTGGTGGCCACCACCAGCGCCGCGCCGACAAGTCAGAGCGCGGCCGACTGCCCGTATCCGGGGTCCGGCTTCGACTGCGACTTCCAGCGCCGGTTCGCCGCCGTGCAGGCCTACATCGCCACCCGGCCGGGCACGGTCGGCATCGTGGTGCGCGACCGGCAGACCGGCGCGGTGTGGCGCAACCAGTACGCGGACACGATGGTGTGGACGGCGTCCACCATCAAGCTGGCGATGACCGTCGACCTGTTCCTGCGCGACCGCGCCGGCACCGTCACGCTCACCTCCGGCGACCGGTCACTGATCCAGCGGATGCTGCACAGCTCGGACGACAACGCCGCGGATGCGCTGTGGTTCAAGTACTCCGGGCCGGACCACATGACGTTCAACAACGACTTCCCGCGCTACGGCATGACTTCGTTGTCACCCAAGAGCGGCTATACGCACTTCTTCCCTTACTGGGGCTTCCAGAAGTGCACGCCGAACGACCTGGACCGGTTGGTGAACTACGTACTGGCGGACCTGCCGGCCACCACCAAGACCTACATCGTCGGCCAGCTCTCCCAGGTCGACCCGGACCAGCAGTGGGGCGTGTGGGGCGCGGGGCCGGCGGCGGTGCCCGGCAACAAGGACGGCTGGTCGCTTGAGGACACCGGTTGGGTGATGAACTCGGTCGGCTGGGTCGGTCCCGGCCAGCGCTACACCCTCGCCGTGATGAACAGCCTCAACCGCCAGGGTGTCTACGCGGACGGCCAGGCGACCGACAACCAGGTGGCCAAGCTCCTGTTCGCCGGCCGCACGCTCTGACCGGGGCTCAGCCTTCCATCCCGATGCCGAAGGTGGCCTCGGTGTCCGATCGGGAGTACGAGCGGAACGCGATGTGCGTGTCGGTGTTCAGCACGCCGAGCACCTTGCCGATCCGGCCGGGCACCAGGTCGGCCAGATCCTCGTGTTCGGACACCCGCAGCATCGCGATCAGGTCGACGTCGCCGGCGCACGAGTACACCGCTGTCACCCCGTCGATGTCGGCGATCGCTTGTGCCGCCTCCGGAATCGTGTCCGCCTCGGCCTGGATCAACACGATCGCGGTGATCACGGGCGGACTCCTCGGGTGTCGGGACAGGTGTCGTGATCCAGGAATCCTACGGCCAGCGGCGTCAGTCCGGCGGTAGCGGATCGATCGTGGCGCCAGCGGCCAGTTCGGCCCATTCCCGCCATGCGCCGGCCGAGCC
The DNA here is from genome assembly GCA_036270375.1 of Pseudonocardiaceae bacterium. Classification (GTDB taxonomy): domain Bacteria; phylum Actinomycetota; class Actinomycetes; order Mycobacteriales; family Pseudonocardiaceae; genus DATEPR01. The sequence continues at coordinate 2,988 of DATBCR010000481.1, forward strand.
GACCGGCTCGGCCCACGGCACCGTCGTCCGGCCGAGCCGGGTGCCCGGTCGGGTGAGCCAGCGCAGCAGCAGTGCGGTCTCCTCGGGCGCCGCGCCGCGCAGCGGACTGTCGTCGGGCAGCACGGTTTCCGCCGCCGCCACGAGCACGTCGACCACCGGCTGGGCCGGCACGCCCCTGGCGGCCATGCCGGCGGACGCCAGCCGGCCGTGCCGGATGACCGCCAGTTCCCAGCCGGTGGCGCTCGGCCGGGCCGCGACCAGTTCCGCGATGTCCGCGAGTCGCGCGAGTCGTTGTCCCCGGTCCAGCCCTCGGACCAGGGTGACCAGCCGGTCCCTGCGCGCGCCGGCCACCTCGAACCGCTGCCGCCGCGCCAGTTCGGCCAGCGCGCCGGTCGCCGACCGCAGCAGCCCGCTGTCCCGGCCGGCCACCAGGTCCCGCACCGCGTGCACGGCCGTCGCGTAGTCCGCGACGGTCTGCCGGCCGGCACACGGCGCCGCGCAGCGCCCCAACTCGGCAAGCACGCACGGCGTCGCGTGCGCGTTGCGGGCCGGGATCCGTTGCGTGCACGGGCGAATCGGCACCGCGTCCTGCACGGCGGCCACCGCGGCCAAGGCCGCCGAGCGCGAGCGGAACGGCCCCATCGCGCCGGCTCGCGGCGTGCGCACCACGGACAGCCTCGGGAACGCCTCATCCGTCAGCACCGCCCAGACCGAGGAGTGCCGGTTGCGGGACCGCCGGTTGTAGGGCGGCTTGTGCGCGGCGATCAGCCGCAGCTCGCGCACCTGCGCCTCCAACGGATGCGCGCACACCACGTGGTCCACCCGGGTGGCAAGCGCGATCATCTCGCGCAGCCGGGTCCGTGTCTCGCTGGACGTGAAGTACTGCCGGACGCGCCGCCGCAGGTCGGTCGCGGTGCCCACGTACAGCACCTCGTCGGACGGCCCACGGAACAGGTACACGCCGGGCTCCGGCGGCAGGTGCGCCGCCATGTCGCGCTTGCGCCGCTGGGCCGCGGTGACGTGCGGGATGTAGTCCAGCAGCTCCTCAAGCGACTGCACGCCGACCGAGCCGACCCGTTCCAGCAGGGCGTGCAGCACCTCGACGGTGGCCTTGGCGTCCGCGAGCGCGCGGTGGTTGGGCCGGGTGGTCGTGTGGAACAGCACCGACAGCGCGGACAGCCGGCAGCTCGGCGCCTCGTCCCTGGACAGCACCCGGTGCGCGAGCCGCACCGTGCACACCACGGGCGGCCGTGGCCACCGGTAGCCGTGCCGCTGGCAGGCCGCCTTCATGAAGCTGATGTCGAAGCCCGAGTTGTGCGCGACGAGCACCGAACCGGCCGCGAACTCCAGGAACGACGGCAGCATGCGGGCCATGGTCGGGGCACCGGTGACCATGAAGTCGGTGATACCGGTCAGTTCGACGATCTGCGGCGGAATGCCGCGTTCGGGATCGACGAGGGTGGCGAACTCGCCGAGCACCTCGCCGCCGCGCACCTTCACCGCGCCGATCTCGGTCACCGCGTCCTCGGTCGCGCTGCCGCCGGTGGTCTCGAGGTCGAACACCACGAACGTGACGTCCCGCAGTGGCGTGCCGAGTTCGTCGAACGCGAGTTGGGCGTAACGGCTGCCCGTTGCCGGTTGCTCACCACGTGTCGCGCTCATCACCGGCACCGTAGGACGGACCACCGACAGAGGTACGGC
>DATBCR010000482.1:0-5605 GCA_036270375.1 Pseudonocardiaceae bacterium
GACCCGGTGACCGGCGCGGCGGCCGGCCCGGTCACCGGCATCACGCCGCTGGAACAGGCACGGAAGCAGCGCACACCGCACGCGCTGCGCAAGTCGGAGACCGCGATGGTCTACCTGGAACACGCGCTGCGGACCATGCACCCCAAGCAGTTCGGCGAGCCGCGCTACCAGGGCGACGGCTGTTTGATGCTCCGGTTCCGGTCGCCGGCCACGGCGCTGGCCGTGCGGCGGATCAGCCGGCAGCAGGACACCAGCACGTCCTCCGCGCTGCTGGCGGCGTTCGCGGTCGCCGTGGCGCGGTTCACCGGTATCGGCCGGGTCATGACGTGGCTGTCGGTCGGCAACCGGTTCCGGCCCGGGTTCGCCGACACGGTCAGCGCGGTGGCGCAGTTGAGCCCGTACCTGATCGACGTGGACGACGTGTCGCTCGGGGAGGCGGTCGCGCGTGCCCGCACGAGTGTGCTCAACGCATACAAGAACGCGTATTTCGATCCGTACGAACAGGATCCGGTGATCGACCGGGTCGAGGCCGAGCGGGGACCGGTCGACTACTCGTGCTTCTACCTCGACCGCCGACGCGGCCGGGACGTCACGGACGGCCCGCTGCCCACCGACGAGGAGATCCGCGCGGCGGTGAACCTCGGCGAGCACGGGTGGGAGTACCGGCCGGACATGGCCAACCGCAGGCTGTTCCTCACCGTCGAGGATGGACCGGCGGGCGCGGCCGACTTCGTGCTGACCGCGGACACCAGGTTCTTCTCGGAAACCGACATGGTCGCGCTGACGACCGAGTTCGAGGCCGTGGCCGTGCGGGCCGCGATCGAGCCGTCGCTGTCCACCGGCGTCGGCCGTCAAGCATCGTCGCACCGAGAGCCGGTGGACGTGAGCACCTGGGGGAGGTGATTCGCTATGCGCCTTTTGCCGCCAGACATGAGCCTGTTGCCGCCCGACATGAGCATCATGCCGCCCGACAACACCTGAGATCGTGTCGACGACGAGTGAACCGGGGGTGGATGCCGGCCGCATCCACCCCCGGTTTCGCCGTGCTCAGGGTGCGAGCAGTACGTCGGTGTCGAAACAGGTGTGGGTGCCGGTGTGGCAGGCCGGGCCGGTCTGGTCGACCACGAGCAGCACGGTGTCGCCGTCGCAGTCCAGCCGGACCTCGCGTACGTGCTGGGTGTGGCCGGACGTCTCGCCCTTGACCCACAACGCTTCGCGGCTGCGTGAGTAGTAGGTGGCCCGCCGGGTGGTCAGGGTCCGGTGCAGGGCCTCGTCGTTCATCCACGCCACCATCAGCACGTCGCCGGTGCCGTGCTCCTGCGCGACCGCGCACACCAGGCCGTCCCCGGTGCGCTTGAGCCGCGCCGCGACCGAGGGATCGAGGCCGGTTGTCACTCCAGGTCCATCGGGTCGTCGTAGGTGTCGAGGCCGAAGTGCACGCGGATCGGCTTGGTGTTCAACAGGACCAGCACGTAGAGCTGCATGACCGCAAGCAGCGCGGACACCACGCGAGTCCAAATAGGACCGCCACCGAGCAGGATCACCATGTGCACAAGCGATCCGAGGATCGCGATGATCAGCACACCGGGCCGCAACAACCGGTTCCCGGTCAGGATCACCCCGACCGCGGTGCCGTCCAGCACCAGTTGCACGATCGGCACGTACAGGATGCCCGTGCCCTGGCTGGACAACCGGATCAGGCTCTCCACCATGAACACCAGGCCCGCGCCGCCGAGCAGGGCGGCACACACCCGTACGTCCGTGCGGGTCTTGGCCTCGTCGCCGGTCAGCCCGGACGTGGCACCGTCACTGGTCATCGAACCTCCACTCCGGCTGCGGCCAGCGCGCCCTTGACCTCGCCGATCCGCAGCCGGCCGAAGTGGAAGACACTGGCCGCGAGCACCGCGTCCGCACCGGCCGCGACGGCCGGCGGGAAATGGCTCAGCTCGCCGGCGCCGCCACTGGCGATCAGCGGCACGTCCACCCTGGCCCGCACCAGGGTGATCAGCTCGATGTCGAACCCGGCGCGGGTGCCGTCGGCGTCCATCGAGTTGAGCAGGATCTCCCCGACGCCGAGTTCCTGGCCCCGCGCGGCCCATTCGACCGCGTCGATCCCGGTGCCGCGCCGGCCGCCGTGTGTCGTGACCTCGAAGCCGGACGGGGTCGGCGGTGTGCCTGCCGGCACCCGGCGGGCGTCCACCGAGAGCACGACGCACTGCGCGCCGAACCGTTGGGACGCCTCGTGTAGCAACTCCGGCCGGCTGATCGCGGCGGTGTTGATGCTGACCTTGTCGGCGCCGGCCCGCAACAGCCGGTTGAGGTCGTCGACGGCCCGCACTCCCCCGCCGACGGTCAGCGGGATGAACACCTGCTCAGCGGTGCGCCGGACGACGTCGTAAGTGGTCTCACGGTCGCCGGCGGACGCGGTGACGTCGAGGAACGTCAACTCGTCCGCACCCTCGGCGTCGTAGGCGGCCGCCAGCTCGACCGGGTCGCCCGCGTCCACGAGGTCGGTGAAGTTGACGCCCTTCACCACCCGTCCGGCATCGACGTCAAGGCACGGGATCACACGCACGGCGACGGCCACCCGAACAGCCTTTCACACCCCCTACCGGTGTGATGGCCCCGGATACTCCATCCGAAGGTTGATTCTTGACACTCTACGAGCGATCGTGTTCAAACTAAGCTGCCAACTCAACAACAATCATCACAAGGTCGTGATGGAATGTCCGGAAACTGGCGTTCTGGCTTGTCCGTACTCGCCGTGGCCGTACTCGCCGCCGCTGTCGCCACCGCCCCGGCCCACGCGGCCACGTCGACGTCGATCACCGTGAACGGCACCGCGACGGGGCGCACGTTCGACGGGATCGGCGCGATCAGCGGCGGTGGTGGCAACTCCCGCCTGCTGATGGACTATCCGGAGCCGGCACGCGGCCAGATCCTGGACTACCTTTTCAGCCCCGGCGTAGGCGCCGACCTGCAGATACTCAAGGTCGAGATCGGCGGCGACACGAACTCGACGGACGGCTCGGAGTCCAGCGTCGAGCACACGAGGGGCACGGTGAACTGCGCCAACGGCTACGAATGGTGGCTGATGGCGCAGGCGAAGCAGCGCGACCCGGGCATCAAGCTGTACGGCCTGGCGTGGGGCGCGCCCGGCTGGATCGGCAACGGCAACTTCTGGACCACCGACATGATCAACTACCTGCTGAGCTGGCTCGGCTGCGCGAAGTCGCACGGCCTCACCATCGACTACCTCGGCGGCTGGAACGAGCGCGGTTACAACATCGGCTGGTATGAGAACCTGCGAACGGCCTTGAACGCCAACGGTTACGGCGCCGTGCGGGTGGTCGGCGCGGACAGTGACTGGACCATCGCGAACGACCTGGTGAGCAATCCGACGTTCGCGGGCGCCGTGGACATCGTCGGCGCGCACTACCCGTGTGCCGGCGGCGACGGCGGCGACGCATCGACCTGCTCGACGACGTCCAACGCCCTGGCCACCGGCAAACCGTTGTGGGCGAGCGAGAACGGCTCACAGGACGACAACGCGGGCGCCCCGGCGCTGATCCGCTCGATCGTGCGCGGCTACACCGACGCCAAGTACACCGCGTACATCAACTGGCCGCTGATCGCCGCGATCTACCCGAACCTCGGCTTCGACACGACCGGCCTGATGGTGGCGAACCAGCCGTGGGCCGGGAACTACAGCGTCGGCGCGAGCCTGTGGGCCACCGCACAGGTCACCCAGTTCACCCAGCCCGGCTGGCGGTTCCTCGACTCGGCCAGCGGCTACCTCGGCGGCCAGGAGGGCAACGGCGCCTACGTCTCCCTGGTGTCCCCCAACGGTTCCGACTACACGACGATCCTGGAGACCACAACCGCGACCGCAGCGCAGACGGTGACCATCGCGCCGACCGGCGGCCTCTCCTCGGGCACCGCACACGTGTGGAGCAGCAAACTCACGTCGACCAACCCGGCCGACTACTTGGTGCACAGCCAGGACGTCACGCCGACCAACGGCCAGTACACGCTCACCCTGCAACCCGGCGAGGTCTACACGGTGACCACCACGACGGGCCAGGGCAAGGGCACCGCGACCAGTCCACCGCAGGCGAGCCTCGGCCTGCCGTACGTGGACACGTTCGACGCGGACGCCACCGGCACCGAGGCGAAGTACCTGTCCGACCAGAACGGCTCGTTCGAGATCCGGCCGTGCCCTGGCGGCCGGGCCGGTCAGTGCGTGCGGCAGATGGCCGCGCAGGCGCCGATCAACTGGGACAACCCGTCCAACCCGTACACCCTGCTCGGCGATCTCGGCTGGACGAACTACACGGTCGCGGCGGACGCGTACCTGGAGCAGGCGGGGGCGGTGCAGTTCCTCGGGCGGGTGCAGACGCAACAGACGTTCTCGGTGGCCGGTATCAACGACTACTACCTGCAGGTGGCGAACACGGGCGCGTGGTCGATCGTGCGGAACACCACCGGCGCGTCGCTGACCACGCTGGCCGGCGGCACGGCGGCGACACTGGGCACCGGCACGTGGCACCACCTCGCGTTGAGCTTCCAGGGCGGCACCATCACCGCCGCGCTGGACGGCACGACACTCGGCTCGGCCGCTGACGCGTCCTATGTGGATGGTCAGGTCGGCCTTGGCACCAACGGCTGGCAGACCCAGGACTTCGACAACCTGACCGTGACCCCGATCGGCGCCGCGCACGTGTCGGCGACGTACCAGCTGGTCAACCGCAACAGCGGCGACGTGCTGGACGTGGCGGGCGATGGGGTCGCGATCGTGCAGAACCCCAGCAGCGGCGTGACATCCCAGCAATGGCAGCTCGTCGGTGACGACAACGGCGGCGACACCCTGCTGAACGTGGCCAGCGGCAAGACGCTGGACGTGCCCGGCTCGTCGACGAGCGCTGGGACCGCGCTGGATCAGGCAGCCGGCACCGGCGGCGCCAACCAGCAGTGGGCGATCCACCGGAACGCGGACGGCTTCTACGCGGTGACGAACCTGCACAGCAACCTGGCGGCCGACGTCGGCAGCGGTTCGACGGCGGCCGGCGCGCCGGTCATCCAGTGGACGGCGACCGGCGGCGCGAACCAGGAGTGGTCACTGGTGCTGGTACCGGTGTCCGGGGCGACGTACGTGCTGGCCAACCGGAACAGCGGCTTGGTGATGGACGTCAACGGAGCGTCCACATCGGACGGTGCCGGCATCCTGCAGTGGCCCTACCACGGTGGCGCGAACGAGCGGTGGACGTTCACATCGGCCGGCACCGGCGCGTACACGCTGACCAGCGCGAACAGCGGCAAGGTGCTGGACGTGCCGAACCAGTCCACAACACAGGGCGTCGTGCTCGACCAGTGGACCGGGAACGGCGGCACCAACCAGCAGTGGCGCCTGACACCCGCCGGAAACGGCGCGTACGACCTGGTCAACGTCAACAGCGGCCTACTGGCGGACGTGTCCGGCGCGTCGACAACCCAGGGCGCCAACGTCCTGCAGTGGCCGAGTACTGGTGGCGCCAACCAGCAATGGCTGCTCAGCCTGGCCTACTGACCGGGACGGTCAGGCGCTGCCGTCGATAGGCGCGAGGTG
>DATBCR010000483.1:0-1759 GCA_036270375.1 Pseudonocardiaceae bacterium
GGTCCCCGAACCCTGCTGCATTCGTGGCGACTGGCGTTCGACGCCGCATGGCTGGCCGGCACCCGGCTCACACCGACCGCACCACCCGGCGACGACTTCTGGTCCCCGATACCCGATCTGCCGACGCCGGAAAGTGTGCTGCCCCAAGCAGATCAGCGCCTGACGTGGTTGCGCGAGCGGACGGCGGGACTGCACGCGCCGACGGCTGACAACGGATCGTCGCCAAGCGAGGAGTGAACGCAAGAACGCGGGGTCGCGTTCTGTTCGTGGGTGTCAGAATGCGTGGCGGGCTTCCTCGTGTTCGTCGACAATTGCCTCGGCCGCGTCGCACCAGGCGAGTTCCGCGTCGGCCACGGCGATCGTGTGTGCTCGGACCAGGCGCGCGGCCAACAGGTCCTCCGGGTTGCGTTCGGCGTCGGGGGGCCAGTGTGCGCCGGGCACGGTCTGTTCGGCGCGGGTGCGTCTGGTCAGCACCTCGTCCCTTCGCTGGGCGATCAACAGCCGTGTCACGTCGACCCCGGCGTGGTCGCTGAACAGGAGCTTGACCAAGCCCTCGTCGCGTCGTTGGGCGGGTTCCGCCGGAGCGGCGAGCCACGTGCGCAGTGCGGCCCCGCCCGCTTCGGTCAACCGCCACACCTGCTGTCGGCCGGGCGCATCGGTGTCACCGACGGCTTCGATCAGGCCCGTGTCGGACAGGTTCTTCAGTTGGGGATAGAGCTGGCCGTAGCTCACGCCCCAGAAATGTCCGACGGAACGTTGCACGGCCTGCCGCAACTGGTATCCGTTGCGCGGACAGAACGATAAGAAACCCAGGATCGTCCACGCCGTCGGTGTGAGGTTCGTATATCCCCCAGATACATTCACCACTCGAACCTACCGCATGTGCGCCATTGCGAGACCGGTACGCAGCCGGGCTTCGACCACATCGGCGGCCCGTGCGGTGCCACCGGCGGCCTTGATGTGCCCGCGCATGTCACGCACGGCCGCTCGGACCGTCTCGTCGCGCGCGGTCGCCAGCACGGCGTCCCGCAGCACCGAGGGGCTGATGTTCTCCTTGCGCACGGCAAGGCCGAGCCCCAGCTCCACCGCCCGCTCCGCGATGAACTGCTGCTCCGGCAGGTACGGCACCATCACCTGCGGCACCCCGAAATGCAGCGCCTGCATGACACTGCCCATCCCAGCCTGCGACACGAAAACGCTTGCGTACGGCAACACCGCCGTATGCGGCAGCCACCGGTGCACCTCGACATTGCGCGGCAGACGGCCGAGTTCACCCGGCTCGACACCGCCACCGTGTGTACAGACCACGTGCCACGGCAGATCCTCGAACGCCGCAGCGCACTGTCGGAAGAAGTCCGGATGGTGGTTGGACGTCGTGCCGAGCGACACCAGCGCGACCGGGTCCGTCCCGGGTGGACTCCAGATGTCCGGTTCTGGCCCGGCCAGGCACGGCCCGACGAACGTGTGCCGGTCGTCGAAACCCTCGTTCGCCAGTTGGAACTCCCACGGCAGGAACACCAGGTTCGACTCGTCGGCCGGTGCGAGGAAGTCCTCGACCGACACGTCAGCCAGATCGTGCACCGACAGCAGTTCCGTGAGCCACGCGAAATACTCGACCAGCGCCGGATGACCCGGATCGATGTCGGCCGCGAACCGTTCGCCGATCGCCCGGGAGAACAGGAAACGGTCACCGGACGCGAATGTCGGGAACATCTCGATCGCCGGCCGACGCCATTTCCGGGCCAGCACCCGTCCGGCC
>DATBCR010000484.1:0-14469 GCA_036270375.1 Pseudonocardiaceae bacterium
CAGATGGCCGACATGGGCGCGCTGGCCCCGCTCGCGCAGCGCCACGGGCTGTCCCTGGTCGAGGACGCGGCACAGGCGGTCGGCGCGACCAGCGGGGGCCGGCCGGCCGGCAGCTACGGACTCGGCTGCTTCTCGCTGTACGCGACCAAGAACATCACCACCGCCGAGGGCGGCGTGATCACCACGTCGGACGCAGCGGTCGCGGACCGGCTGCGGGTGCTGCGCAACCAGGGCATGCGGGCGCGCTACCAGTACGAGATGGCCGGCCACAACTACCGGATGACCGACCTGAACGCGGCCGTCGGCATCCCGCAACTGGCCAGGCTGCCGGAGATCATCGAGGCACGGCAGCGCAACGCCGAGTACCTCACCAAGGGGCTGTCCGACGTGCCCGGCCTGCGCCTGCCGACGATCCAGCCCGGGCGGACGCACGTCTGGCACCAGTACACCGTGCTCGTCACCGAGGACGCGTGGGCCAATCGGGACGACGTGTCGAAGCTGCTGACCGAGGCGGGGATCGGCAACGGCATCTACTACCCCAAGGTCGCCTTCGACTACGACTGTTACCGCGAGCACCCCGGCGTGATCGCGGCCGAGGTACCGGTGGCCCGCCGGGTGGCCGAGCAGGCACTGTCCCTTCCGGTGCATCCGAAGCTGTCGGACGCCGATCTGGACACCATCGTCGCCCGTGTCCGGGAGGTGTTCGGAGCGTGATCGGACTGCCGAGAGTCGTACTGGTGGGCACCGGCTCGATGGGTTCGTTGCACGCTCGCGTGCTCGCCCAGTCCGACCGTTGCGAACTGGTGCGGGTGGTGGAACCCCGGGAGGACGCCGGACGAGCGGTGGCCGCGCGCTACGACGCGGAGTGGACCCCGGACTTCGACTCATTGACCGACGTGGACGCCGTGGTGCTGGCGGCGCCGACGCAGTTGCACCACAAGCTCGCGCTGGACGTGCTCGGCCAGGACGTGCCGCTGCTGATCGAGAAACCGGTGTGCGACAACCTGGCGGACACCGAGGAGGTGCTCGCTCTGGCCGAGGCCCGCGACCTGCCGTTGATGTGCGGGTTCCTCGAGCGCTACAACCCGGCCGTGATGACGGCGATGGCGCTGATCAACGAGCCGGTGCACATCATTGCGACCCGGCATTCGCCGTACGCGCCGCGCATCAAGACCGGGGTCGGCTGGGATCTGCTTGTGCACGACGTGGACATCGCGATCCGGTGCTTCGACGGCGTCGAGCCCCGCAAGGTGGCATCCAGTGTCGGCTACTTCCACCCGTCATCGGTGGCCGGCGCCGAGGACATCCTGGAGACCGTGCTGACCTTCCCGGACGGTGCGCTGGCCAGCGTGTCGGCCAGCCGGATCGGACAGCGCAAGCTGCGGTCGCTCGTGGTCGGCGAGGTGGACCGACTGGTCGAGGTCGACCTGCTGCGCCGCGACGTGACCATCTACCGGCACGTCTCGGACGCGTCGGCCACCGAGGACGGTCTCGGCTACCGGCAGCAGACGATCATCGAGATCCCCGAGTTGGTCACCGCCCGCGAACCGCTTGCCTCCCAGCTCGACCAGTTCCTCGACATGGTGGCCGGCAAGGCGGACGCGACGGCGGAACGACGCTCGATCCTGCCATCGCACCGGGCGGTGGCGGAGGCACTGGCCCAGGCGTCCGCTGACTAGACCCACGCCGGGCGGGGTCCCACCGGCCGGTCATGACGGTCCGAGCCACGTGCCGGCGCTGGTCCGGCGGGTATCGTGTGGTGGCCCACCCTGCGGACGGCCGTTTCTGGGGATGGTGGTGGGTAGCGTCGGGTGGAACGTGTGGGTGAGGACTTGGAGTCTGCGACATGATGGCGGCCAGTGATGTGCTGTTGAGCGTCAAGCGCGCGGTACGGGCCGGCGAACCGCTTACCAGGCCAAAGCTCCTCGCGCTCGCCGAAAGTGCCGATCCGATGACGTTCCGACAGGCCGGCCGCGCCCTGGCCGGCGTGGACGCGGCGGTGTGGGGCCTGCGGCCGGTCAAGGTCGGCCTGTTGACCACGGCCACGGCAGGGCCGCTGGCACACATTCTGCGGGCCGCACTGGTGAGCGGTGGCATGGCGCCGACGTTCACCTCGGGCGACTACGGCGCATTCGACCTTCTGCTGTCCGCCGCGGACGGTCCGCCGTTCATCGGGCAGGACGTGTTGCTGTGCCTGCTGGATGACGCCTACTTCCTGCCACGGGACTGGGCTGGCAGCGATGTCGCCGGGCTGGTCGCGTTCGTCGACGAGCGGGTCGCCGCGTTCGGCCGGATGGTCGCTTCGGCGGCCGAGCGCAGCGGGACGACCATCCTGCTGCACACCGTCCCGCTGTCCTCGGTGGTCCGGGACACGTTCATCAGCTGGCGCGACCGCGCGGCGTTGAGCGGGTGCTGGGCACGGCTGAACGCCGCGCTGCTTGGCCTCGCCGAAATCCAGGGGATCGTGGCGGTCGACCTGGTGGGCGACCTGGCGGAGACGTCCGTGTCCGCACGGGACGACCGGCTCAAGCAGTACGCGGACATCCCGTACACCGACGGAGCCCTGATGGTGCTCGCCAAGCAGGTGCGCCGGTTCGCGCAGGCCAAGGCGGGCCTGTCACGCAAGGTGCTGGCTCTCGATCTGGACAACACGTTGTGGGGTGGGGTGCTCGGCGAGGTCGGCGCCGCCGGAGTGACCCTTGGCGGGCTGTATCCCGGCAATTCCTACCAACAGTTGCAGCGCACGGCGCTCCGCCTGCGTGACCAGGGCGTGATTCTGGCCCTCGCCAGCAAGAACGACGCCGACCAGGTGGAATCGGCGTTGCGGGACCATCCCGAGGTACTGCTGCGGCCGGACGTCTTCTCGGCCAGCGCGGTGAACTGGCAGCCCAAGGCCGGCAATCTCAAGCACATGGCCGACCAGCTCGACCTGGCCAGCGGCTCGTTCGTCTTCATGGACGACTCGCCGTTCGAACGCGGACACGTCGCCGAGGAGGCGCCCGAGGTGACGGTGGTGTCCGCCGACGGTGACCCCGCCTACCTGGTCCGGTCGCTGACCAGCGGCGGCTGGTTCGACACCCTCGAACTGACCGACACCGACCGCAAACGGCCCGAGCTCTACAGGACGCGAATGGAGCGCGGCGAATTCGCCGGCACGTTCGGCTCGTCGGTGGAATACCTCGCCGCGCTGGACATCACGGTCACGGTCACGAAAGCCGGCGAGTTCGACATTCCGCGTATCGCCCAGCTCGCCGCTCGGACCAACCAGTACAACCTGACCGGAATCCGGTTCGGCCAGCCCGAGACGGCGAAGATGGCGGCCGACCCGGCGCACCTGGTGATCTCCTGGGCCGTTGCCGACCGGTTCGGTGACGAAGGTGTCGTCGGCGCGGCCTGGATCGATCGGGCGGGCGAGACCTGGTCCGTGCTCAACCTGGTGATGAGCTGCCGTGTGCTGGGCAGGGGCGTGGAATCCTCGGTGCTCGGCTGGCTGGCGAACCAGGCGAGAGCCGCGGGCGCGCGGGTGCTCGCGGGCCGTTTCGTGCCATCGGGGCGGAACAGCGTGGCGGCGGAGATGTGGACCAGCGCCGGCTTCGTCCGTACGGCGGACGCCACGGAGGCCACAGAGGCCGAGCAGACCTACACCCTCGCGCTCGACAACACGGCCGATCTCGTTCCGTCGTGGATCAAGCTAGTGGAAAGGTGACACAGGACCGTGAGTGAAGTGGGAGAAGCTGTCATCGGCGTGCTCGCCGACGTGCTCGACACCGAGATCGCCGCGGTGACCCCGGACACGGAGTTCAGTTCGCTCGAGGACTGGGACAGTATGGCGGCGCTCGAAGTGCTGATGCAGCTGGAAAGCGAACTGCAGTTGCAGCTGAACCTGCGAAACTACAACGAACTGCGCACCGTCGGCGACCTGATCGGCCTGGCGGAGGCCGAACTGGCCGGTTCCGACTCGTGATCCTCGGCGTCGACCACGTCGGGGTGTTGACCAGTGATCTGGCCAAGGCCGGGCGGCACCTCGACTCGGTGGGGCTGGTCAAGACCGAGGAGGGCACGGCCGAGGCCTACGGCGTGGCCTGCGAGTTCTACCAGCTCACCGACGATCCGGCGGCCTTCGCGGTGGAACTGGTCGCGCCCGTTCGCGAGGACGCGGTCGTCAACGGCAGGCTGAAGAAAAACGGTCCCGGCCCGTACCACATCGCACTCGAAGTGGACGACATCGAAGCGGAACTCCTTCGGTTGCGGGCAAGCGGATTCATGCCGCTGGACAACGTCCCGTGCGCAGGCGCACGGGACGGCATGCGTGTCGCGTTCGTGTACCTGGGTAAGGCGACCGGCCTGTTGATCGAACTGGTGCAGTACGACGTACCACGCCGACCGCCGCCCGGTGGCGCTTCCCCTTGCGCCCGGCATGATCAGGTTGCATCCTTGGCGCATGAGTGACACGAGGACCTCGGACGAGGGTGTAATGCTGGGCGCGGTCCTGCCGAAGCTGGCTGCCGCGATGGACATTCCCCTGAAAACTCTCGAAAGTTACTATCGCGAGCTCCAATTGAGTACCGATTTCCTGGAGGACCTGAACAACGCGGTAAAAACCGTGCCGGAATTCCATGGCGCGCATTTCGACAGCGTCGATGATCTCCGGCTCTACCGATGCATGCTCTACGTCCTCACACGCGCGGTCCAGCCGAATGTGTTCATCGAGACCGGCACGTTGAACGGATTCGGCAGTGCATTCATTCTGCTCGGCCTCCGCCACAACGGAGGAGGGATGCTCTACTCGGTCGACATGCCGCCGGCCGACGCTCGCATCGTGGCCCAGGGCACCTCGCTGTTGCCCGCCGGCAAGGATCCGGGCTGGGTGATCCCCGAGAAGTTCCTTGACCAGCACCAGATGCACCTCGGCAACGCCGAGGTACTGCTTCCCCAACTGCTCCGCGAGGTCGGCCCGGCCGATGTCTTCCTACACGACAGCGATCATTCCTACACGCACATGATGTTCGAGCTGACTCTCGGGTGGATCAACGTCCGCCCCGGGGGGTGGATAGCGTGCGACAATGTCGAGCTGAATGACGCCTTTGCCGACTTCGCCCGTGGGGCCGGAGTCGACAGCACCGTCATGGCCTCCTTCGATTCGCCCGGGCGGACCTGGAAGACCGGGCTTTTCCAGAAACCTGCCTGACCCGGTGCGCCGAGCAAGAGGACTCCGGTCGGAACGAGTTGCCGACCGGAGCCTGTCTAGCCCGCGTTCTCCGGTCCGGCGTTCTCCGCCTCGGCGCGGCGGCGGGCGTTGTCCGCGCGGACCCGCTCCGCCTCCTTCTGGAAATGCTCCTCGGTGTAGGTGAGAAACACCCGAGCCGGATTGCCGGCAACCAGTGAGTAGTCCGGCATGTCCTTCGTGATGACCGAATTCGGCTGCACCGTGACGAAGTCGCCGACCGTGACCCCCGGCATGATGAACACGCCGCCCGCGATGAAGCATCCCTTGCCGATCTTGACCGGCTTTCGCTCGATGAGATCGGAACCGGTGCGGTTGTTCAGGGTCATGTTGTTGAGCCAACTGGTGTGCGTGAGCACCTGCACGTTCCCGCTCAGGCTGGTGTGCTCGCCGATCTCAAGGCCACCACTGGCATCCAACAACACGTTCTCGCCGATGTAGACGCACTCACCGATCTTCGCCAACTCCGGGGAGATGATCTTGGCCCGTTCCCGCATGCGGACCGTGTCCGAAAGTCCGTACAGGACGGCCCGCTCCTGGTCGTTCATGTACTGACCGACCACATCGGTCAGAATCGCCGGCCGCAGCCGGTTGCTCCGTTCGTCATTGCGAAACATCATGTACTCCCGATCAGCCGATGGACCGGCGCACCAGGTCGGACATGCCCTCCTCGACGGTGATCGTGGGCTCCCAGCCCAGCACCTCCTTGGCCCGCCTGATGTCCGCGGCCCGCCGCGAGACCAGCACATCCCTCGGGTTGAACACCGGCTCGACGTGCACGCCGACCGCGCTGATCAGGATCTTCGCCAGGGCGGCGATCGACGTGTCGACACCGGTGCCGATGTTGATGGGCACGTTCGCCCGCTCGGACTCCAGCGCCAGCGCCACGGAGCGCGCGATGTCGGCGACGTGGATGAAGTCCATCGACTGCTCACCCTTGCCGTCGATCACCGGCGGCTCGCCCTTCACGAGGCGCTCGACGAAGTGATTGATCACCGAGGTGTAGTAGGCCTCGACCTTCTGGCCGGGACCGTAGACGTTGAAGAAGCGCAGCGCGATCCAGGACAGGCCCTTGGTCCGCTGGTAGAAGCCGAGCAGATCCTCGCCGGTCCGCTTGCTGATGCAGTACGGGGTGAGTGGGCGCAGCTCGTCGTCCTCGTGCATCGGCAGCCGCTCCGGCTCCCCGTACACCGAGGCCGACGACGCGAACACCAGCCGCCGGACGCCCTCGTCCGCGGCGGCGGCGAAGACGTTGTGGTTGCCGGTCATGTTGATGTCGATGCTCTCGTGCGGGTCGGCGACGCTCTTGTTGATCGACACCGTCGCGAAGTGGATCACGTGCGTGCAGCCGCGCATCGCCTCGCGCACCGCGCCGCCGTAGCGGACGTCCTTCTCGATGAGCTCGACGTCGCCGACGGACATCCAGCCACTGATCCGCTCGCGGTCACCGCGGGTCATATTGTCCATGATGCGAACCTGGTAGCCGCGCTCCAGCAGCAGTGGAACGACATGACCGGCGACGAACCCGCCGCCGCCGGTGAACAACACGGTGCCCGAGGACATGCGGTCTCCTTGGTACGTATGCGAAACGGCTGGACTGTGGAGGTTGATCAGGGTCAGCGGGTCAGGTCTGGTCGGCCAGCACCTGGCGCAGGGTGCCGGCCACCCGCTCGACCTGGGGGTCGGTCAGGTTGGCGTGCATGGGAATCGCCAGGTTGTGCTCGAAAAGTCTCCGAGACACCGGGCAGGCGTTGGTGTCGCCGTAGACGGGCTGCAGGTGCGACGCGTAGGTGCCGATGTTGCAGCCGATGCCGGCCGCGCGCAGCCCGGTGGCCACCGCGCCCCGGTCCACGTCGTCGTCGAGCAGCACGGTGTAGGTCTGCCAGGCGTGCTCCCGGTCGTCCGGCTCGACCTGCAGTGTGATGCGCGGCACGTCACCAAGCAGTTCCTGGTAGCCGGCCGCGACCTTGCGACGCCGGTCGATCAGCGACGGTTGGCGGCGCAGCTGGGCCCGCATGATCGCGGCGGCGATGTCGGAGAGCTTGTAGTTGTAACCGAGTTCCGTGAACGTCGGCACCGGCAGGCCGCCGTCGCCGGCCCGCGACAGCGCGCTCTCGATGCCGAAGGCGTGCAGCTTGCGGGCCTTCGCGGCGAACTCGGCGTTGTTCGTGACGATCGCACCGCCCTCGCCGGACGTGATGCCCTTGCGGCCGTGGAAGCTGAAGCAGGCGATCTCGGCCAGCGTGCCGGCGTTGCGGCCCTGGTAGGTCGCGCCAGAGCTGCACGCGGCGTCCTCGACGAGGAACAGCCCGTGCCGGTCCGCGATCTGTTGCAGCGGCACGTAATCCGCGGGCAGGCCGGCGGAGTCCACCCCGATGATGCCCACGGTTTTCGGGCCGACGAGCGCTTCGACCGCGGCCGGGTCGACGCATCCGGTGTCCAGCAGGACATCCGCGAACACCGGGCGGGCCCCGGTGTACAGCACGGCGTGGCCGGTGGCCGGGAACGTGTAGTCGGCGACGATCACCTCGTCGCCGGGGCCGACACCGTGCACCAGCAGCGCGAGGTGCAGTGCGGCCGTGCAGTTGTTCACCGCGAGCGCGTGCTCGACACCGACCGCGGCGGCGAACTCCTCCTCGAACTTCCGGCCGGTCGGTCCCTGACCGGCCAGCCAGCCGGACCGGAACACCTCGGCGACGGCCTGCAGTTCCTCGTCGCCGACCGTCGGCTGGCCGAGCGCGATGTTGTCGCTGTCAGTCATACCTCTCCCAGGAGTTGGCGCACGTGAGTGTATAGGGGCACAACCGGCCGATCGGGTGGTGCCCCGTACGCTGCGATCGTGCGACGCGTGGTGATTGTGGGTGGCGGCATCGTCGGTCTCGCGGTGGCGCGGGAGCTGACCGCGCGGGGCGATCACGTCACGGTGTGCGAGAAGGAGGACCACTGGGCCGCGCACCAGACCGGGCACAACAGCAACGTGGTGCACGCCGGGCTGTACTACAAGCCGGGCTCGCTCAAGGCGCGGACCGCGGTCGCCGGCAACCCGGGGATGGTGGCGTTCGCGCGGGAGCACGGCGTGCCGGTGCAGGTGTGCGGCAAGCTCGTCGTGGCCACGTCCGACGCCGAACTGCCCGGTTTGCACCTGCTGGCCGAGCGGGCCGAGGCGAACGGGGTGCCCGCGAAGCTGATCACACCGGACGAGGTGCGGGACTACGAGCCGCACGTGTCGGCGGTCGCGGCGCTGCGGGTGGAGAGCACCGCGATCATCGACTTTCCCTCGGTCTGCGCGGCGATGGTGGCGCTGCTGACGGACGCGGATCTTCGGCTGGGCACGGCGGTGGAGGGCATCCGGCCGGGCGCGGGTGGCGGGGTCGAGGTGGCCACATCGGACGGTGTGCTGCGCGCGGACGTGCTGGTGAACTGTGCCGGGCTGTTCTCGGACCGGATCGCGCGGCTGGCGGGGCTGCGGCCGTCGGCGTCGATCGTGCCGTTCCGCGGTGAGTACCACGAGTTGCGGCCGTCGGCGCGGGATCTGGTGCGGGGCCTCATCTATCCGGTGCCGGACCCGACGCTGCCGTTCCTCGGCGTGCACCTGACGCGGATGCTGGACGGCACCGTCCACGCCGGACCGAACGCGGTGCTCGCGTTGCGGCGCGAGGGCTATCGGTGGTCGCAGGCCTCCGCCCGAGACCTGGCCGAGGTGGCGCGGTTCCCAGGCACGTGGCGCCTTGCCAAGCGCTACGGCCGAACCGGCGTGGCCGAGGTGCTGCGGTCGCTGTCCCGGCGCCGGTTCGCGGCCAGCCTGGCGCGGCTGGTGCCGGAGATCACGGCGGCGGATCTGGTGCCGGCCGGCGCGGGTGTGAGGGCGCAGGCGATGCGGCGGGACGGGTCGCTTGTGGACGACTTTCTCATCGAGTCGGCGCCCGGCCAGGTGCACGTGCTCAACACACCGTCACCGGGCGCGACCAGCTCGCTGGAGATCGCGCGGCACGTCGCCGACCAGGTCGACGCCGTCGTGGGTTAAGCCGGCTTGAGCACCTCGCGGCCGCCAAAGTACGGGCGCAAGGCGACCGGGACGCGGACCGAACCGTCGGCCAGCTGGTGGTTCTCCAGAATGGCGACGATCCAGCGGGTGGTCGCCAGGGTGCCGTTGAGGGTGGCGGCCGTTCGCGGGCGGCCGTCGGCGTCCCGGTAGCGGATGTTGAGCCTGCGGGCCTGGAACGTGGTGCAGTTGGACGTGGACGTGACCTCGCGGTAGGCCCGCTGGCTTGGCAGCCACGCCTCGCAGTCGTACTTGCGGGCGGCGCTGGCGCCGAGATCGCCCGCGGCCACGTCGATCACGCGGTACGGCAGTTCGACCTTGGCGAGCATCTGCTCCTCCCAGGCCAGCAGCCGCAGGTGTTCGTCGTGCGCCTGCTCGGGCGGGCAGTACGAGAACATCTCCACCTTGTCGAACTGGTGCACCCGGATGATGCCGCGCACGTCCTTGCCGTACGAGCCGGCCTCCCGCCGGTAGCACGACGACCAGCCGGCGTAGCGGCGCGGGCCGTCGGTCAGGTCGATGATCTCGTCGCTGTGGTAGCCGGCGAGCGGGACCTCGGACGTGCCGACCAGGAACAGGTCGTCGTCGCGCAGGCGGTAGACCTCGCTGGCGTGCGCGCCGAGGAAACCGGTGCCCTCCATGATCTCCGGGCGGACGAGGGTCGGCGTGATCAACGGCGTGAAACCGGCATCGACCGCTTGCTGGACGGCCATGTTGAGCAGGCCCAACTGCAACTGGGCGCCGATGCCGCTCAGGAAGTAGAACCGGGCACCGGACACCTTGGCGCCGCGTTCCATGTCGATCGCGGCCAGGCCCTCGCCGAGCGCGAGGTGGTCGCGTGGCTCGAAGTCGAACTCCGGCTTGGTGCCGACGTGCTTGAGCACGACGTAGTCGTCCTCGCCGCCGGGTGGGGTGCCGTCCTCGACCACGTTGGACACCCGCTTGTGCGCCGTGGTGAGCGTGGCGTCGGCGTCGGCCTGCTCGACTTCTGCCGCCTTGACCTCGGCCGCCAGTTCCCGGCCCTTGGCCAGCAGAGCCGCCCGCTCGTCACCGGCGGCGCGGCCGACCTGCTTGCCGAGCAGCTTCTGTTCGGCGCGCAGGCCGTCGGCCCTGCTGACCGCGGCGCGACGGCGTTCGTCGGCCGCGAGCAGGCTGTCGACCAGGGTTTCGTCCTCGCCCCGGGCGCGCTGTGACGCACGCACCAACGCGGGGTTCTCGCGCACCGTTTTCAGCTCGATCACGGCACGTGAGCCTAGTCGCTGCCCTGGTCAGCCCTTGAACCGATTACCCGTCAACCCGCGATGCGGTGCGGCACGAACGACGCGCCGTCGTCGGTGACCAGGCCCGCGGTCTCCCGGATGCCGAGGCCGGCCGCCTCGTCGCCGACCACCCACGCGCCGAGCGCCGGCCGGTAGCCGTCGTACTCGGGCAGCGGGTCGAACAGCTGGTACACAAAGCCTTCCCGGCCGTACACGCCGCCGGTGCTGGTCTCGTAGCCGGGCGCCACGATCTGGATGTTCGCGCCCTCACGGCCCAGTTTCGGCTTGCGCACGTACTCGGTGAGCATGCCCGGCTGGTCGAGGAACGCGGGCAGCAGATTCGGGTGGCCCGGGTGCATCTCCCACAGCACGGCCAGCAAAGCCTTGTTGGACAACAGCATCTTCCACAACGGCTCGATCCACAGCGTGGCCGGCAGTGTTTCGACCGCGTGCCGCCCGAACTCGTCCGCGACCACCCACTCCCACGGGTAGAGCTTGACCACGGTGCTGATCGGTGCCTCGGCCAGATCCACGAACCGGCGCAGCAGGCCGTCCCAGCCGAGGTCCTCGATCGCCAGCCCGACGGTGTTCATCCCGCCCTCGGCCGCGGTTTCCTGCAGGTAGCTGATCGTCACGTGGTCCTCGCCCGACGTGTCCGCGCCGGACCACGTGAAGTGCAGTTCGCGGTTGGGCAGGGCGTCGCCGATCTCGCGCCAGCGGGCGACCAGCTTCTCGTGGATGGAGTTCCACTGGTCGTCGTCCGGGAACACGGTGGTCTTCCAGAACCACTGCACCACGGCGGCTTCCAGCAGTGACGTTGGCGTGTCCGCGTTGTACTCCAACAGTTTCGCCGGGCCGGAACCGTCGTAGCGCAGGTCGAACCGGCCATAGACGTACGGGTCGGTGCGTTTCCACGACTCGGCGATCGCCGGCCACGCCCACTCCGGGATGCCGAAATCGCGGTAGCGCTCGGTGGTGATCACGTTCTCCACGGCGTCGAGGCACATCGAGTGCAGCAGCTCGACATCCGCTTCGAGGGACAGGATCTCGTCCATCTCGAAGACGTAGTGCGCCGACTCGTCCCAGTACGGCCGAGGGTTGCCCGCCGTGTCGCGGCCGGGCACGTCGAACACCAGGCCCTGCTCGTGCACCACCCGTCGCCAGTCCGACCGTGGTGTGGACCGTGCCCTGCGCACTCAGCTGCCCCCGCCGACCTTGCCGCCGGTACCGCCGCCGGTGCCACCGGTCTTGCCGGTGATGCCGAATCCGCCGCGCTGGATGGTCTTGCCGGAGCTGGTGCGCACGGTGGCGTTGCTCGGCGCGGTGAACGAGCCGCCGGTCGCCCGCTGCCCGATCGCGCCGGTCCCGCCGTAGTAGTAGTGGTACTGCCGGAAACCGCCGCCGACCAACGGCAGGAACACGAAGCCGTTGGTGATATGGCCGCCGTGCGCGGCCACGTAGTCCGGGTCGCAGTTCTGGTCGGCCACCACGGTGTCCGCGTCCGAGCCGGTGCCGGCCACCGTGCACTGCGCCGTCACGGTCTGCGGGCTGGCCAGCAGGTACCAGGCCCCGACAAGGGCCGCGACGCCGACGGTCACGCCGGCACCGATCATCACCTTGCGCCGGCCGGCGGCCTTGGCGTCGACGGCGGCCTGGCGTTGCGCCAGTTCCTCCTCGGCCTGGATACGGGCGCGCTGCTCGGCAAGGGTCGGCGGCCGGGGTGCGGTCGAGCCGGGCTGCTGGAACCGCATGGTTCCCCTCGGCCCGCCGTCGGCCGGTTCGGTGGGCACCTCGGCGGTCTCGGCGTCGCCGAACACGCTCATGTCCGGCGTCGGCAGGTGGAATGTCCTGTCGTCGTCATTACTCATCGGCATCCCCTTCTGCGTCCAGCTTCGCACACCTGTTGACATGCCCGGTTCGGCGTACGGGCATCATGGAGCAGATGTCCGGAGACGCTGGCTGGCTGCACCCGACGACCGCCGAGGGGAGCACTCGGCTGTACATGGTGGGCGCGTTCGTCGGTGCCGTGCTGCTGCTGGGGTTCAGCGTGGTGGCCGGCTGGCCGATCGCGCCAGGACGCGCGGCACAGGATCCGGCCGCGTTGGCCGCGAGCGCCGCCGCCGGCACGTGCCTGACGTGGACCCGGCCGGACGCAGGCGACCTGGCCGCGGTGCCGTGTGGCCAACCCCACTTGTTCGAGGTGACCGGATCCGCGGACATCTCGGCGCAGTACCCGGCCGGCGCGGCGATGCCGGACGAGGCGGCGTGGCAGAAGGCGGCGCAGAACGGCTGCACCGCGAGCGCCACGAACTACATCGGCAAGCTCGACCCCACCGGCAAGTACGTGGTCGGCGCGCTGAAACCGACCGGCGGACAGTGGAACTCCGGCGACCGGACCCTGCGGTGCGGCCTGCAACGGTCGACGCCGGCCGGCCAGCTGTTGGCCACCACCGGCTCGGCCCGCGGCGCCGACCAGTCCAATGTGTACCCGGCCGGCACGTGCCTCGCGCTGGTGAACAAGGCAGCCGGCGGGCCGGTGCCGTGCGGTGACCAGCACGCCTACGAGATCGTCGGCGTCGTCGACCTGCACGGCAAGTTCCCGGACGGCTATCCACCGATCGGCCAGCAGCAGACCGAGCTCGGCAAGGACTGCCAGCCGATGGTGGCGGCCTACACGGCCAACGCGAACCTCGCCACGAACCAGCTGTCCGCGACGTGGGACACGATCTCGGCGCAGAGCTGGGCGGCCGGCTCGTTCCAGGTGAACTGCAAGATCGGCGCGCTGCTGCCGGACGGCAGCGGTCTCGGGCCGGTGACCAACTCGGTCAAGGGCATCGGCCGGGGGGCGGCCCCGGGAACGGCGTCCACCCCGGCCACGCCGAGCGGATAATCGTCTTATGCCGGTGGACATGTCCCGCGAGCGGTTCGAGGAACTGGTCGCGGACGCGCTCGATCAGATCCCGCGCAAGTTCACCGCGGCCATGAGCAACGTGGTGGTGCTCGTCGAGGACATCGACCCGGACAACCACCACCTGCTCGGGCTGTACCACGGGGTCGCGCTCACGTCACGGACCTCGCACTACGCCGGTGTGCTGCCGGACATGATCACCATCTACCGGCTGCCGATCCTGCGGATGTGCGCCAGCGAGGACGACGTGGTCCGGCAGGTGGGCGTCACCGTGATCCACGAGGTCGGCCACCACTTCGGCATCGACGACGCCACCCTGCACGAACTCGGCTGGGGCTGAGAATTACGCCATCCGGCGGCGCTTCAGGTACCGGTGCAGCTCGTCGTAACTGCCGTCGCCGTTGCCGAACACCGCGACGTTGCGGGCCACCGACAGCCATGCCCCGGTGGACGGCCGGACATCGGCCAGCGCGGCCTCGAAGTCGCGGGAGCCGATCGGCCGTGCCTTGCCGGACCGGGCCGAGTCCAGCTGCGCGCGTTCGGCCGCCGTCTCGCACAGGTGCGCGAGGTCGGCGCCGGAGTAGTCCTCGGTGCGCTTGGCAAGGTCCCGCACGTGCACGCCGGACACCGGCCGCTCCCGCAGGTGGTGGTGCAGGATCGCCTCCCGCGCTGGCAGGTCCGGCGGCAGCACCAGCAGCATCCGGTCCAGCCGGCCGGGCCTGCGCAGCGCGGGGTCCACGTCCCACGGGTGGTTCGTCGCGGCCAGCACGACGACGCCGCCGCCGCCCTGATGCACACTGTCCAATTCGGACAGCAGCTGGTTCAGCGCGCCACGGTGGCCCGCCCTCGGCTTGCCGCGTTTGTTGGTGTGGCCCAAGGCATCGATCTCGTCGAGGAACACCACGCACGGCGCGGCCCTGCGGGCCTCCGCGAACACCTCGCGCAGGTTCCGGTCCGCCGAACCGACCCACATGTCCAGCGCGTCGGCCAGGGTCAGCGCGAGGAACCGGGCGCCGAGTTCACCGGCGACGGCCCG
>DATBCR010000485.1:0-5106 GCA_036270375.1 Pseudonocardiaceae bacterium
CGACGAGGTGCTGCACCGGCCCGTCGCCGTGAAGGAAGTCCAGCTGCCGCTTGGTATGCCGACCGCAGAAGCCGACGAGGCCCGCGAGCGGACCCTGCGCGAGGCACGGGCGATCGCCGCGCTGACTCACCCGAACGTGGTAGCTGTGCACGACGTGGCGAAGCAGGGTGTCGAGCCGTTCGTGGTGATGGAACTGGTGCCGGGCCGCAGCCTGGCGCACCTGACCCGGACCGGCCCGCTGAACACCGAGCAGGCCGCCACCGTGGCCGACGCGGTCGCCGCCGGCCTGGAGGCCGCGCACCGCAGGGGGATCACGCATCGGGACGTCAAGCCGGGCAACGTGCTGGTCGGCGATGACGGGCAGGTGAAGTTGACCGACTTCGGCATCTCACGGAATGTGTCCGAAGTAACCATGACAAACAGCGGCCTCGTCCTGGGCACCCCCGCCTACATCGCACCGGAGGTGGCCGCCGGTGAGCCGGTGACCAGCGCCGCCGACCTGTGGGGCCTCGGCGCCACACTGTTCGCCGCCACCGAGGGCCGCCCGCCGTACGACGCGGGCGACGCGCTGGACACGGTCAACGAGGTCGTGCACGGCGAGGTGCCCAAGCCGTCCGAAGGCGCACCGCTGGCCGGCGTGATCGCCGGCCTGATGGTGAAGGACCCGGCCGGCCGGATCAGCCTGGTCGAGGTGCGCAGGCGAATCCGGCCGCTGCTGCCGGAACCGGGCAGCGTGGTGTTCCCGCCGGAGGAGTCCGAACCGGACGCCGGCCCGGCGGACAACAAGCCGACCACCGCCCTCGCGCCCGAGGCACAGAACCCACCGATGGGGCCGATGGGGGCGGGAGCGCAGAGGGCCGGAGCATTCGGGGCGGGGCCGTTGGGGGCAGGGGCGCTCGGGGCCGGAGCGCAAAGGGCCGGAGCACTCGGGGCGGGGCCGTTGGGGGCAGGGGCGCTCGGGGCCGGAGCGCTCGGGGCCGGAGCGCAGGGAGCCGGGGCGTGGGGGGCCGGAGCGTTGGGGGCCGGAGCGTTGGGGGCCGGAGCGTTGGGGGCAGGGGCGTTGGGGGCAGGGGCGGCGGCCAGCGGGCCCGAGTCGATGCCGTTCGGGTCGTCGCCGCTTGCCGCCGAGCCCGGGCCGATGCCGTTTCCGTTGCCGTCCCCGGTGTCCGCGCCGCTCGCGCCCGCGCCCGGACCGTTGCCGTTCACCCGGCGGCCGGCCCGGCGGCGCAGGAGACCGGTGGTCACGGGGCTGCTGCTGGTGCTGGCGGTGGTGTTGTTCGCGGCGGCGGCCGGCGGTGGGTTCGTGGCCGCGCGGGTGCTGGCCGGCCGTCCGATCCTGCCGCCGTCCAGTGTCGGGCCGCCGGGCGTCCCACCGCAGGCACCGCCTGTGAAGTCATTTCACACGGTGACCGAGCAGGCCGCCGTGACGTCGGGCACGCCGGGCGGCAACTTCAGCCTGTCCGTACCGGTCGGCTGGACGATGTTCGTCGAACAGCGCGGAAAGCAGACGACGCTGCCGGACAGCACGGCGATCCGCTGGGCGCGCGCCGACGGCTCGGCCGAGCTGACGGTGGAACGGTTCGCCGACTTCGATCCCCGGCCGGTCAGCGCTTATGTCGCGACGTGGAAGCAGGCCGACCCGAACGGCAACCTGCTCACCGCGGCGGGCACCGACGAGTATCTGTTCCGGACCAGCGACACCGGCCGCAGCGTGTACTTCAAGGTGTTCAAGACCGCGGACGACCCGGACCTGTGGGTGGTGTCGGTGACGGTGCCGACCGTGCAGGAGGACAGCGGCCAGATCAACCTGTTCGACAAGATCATCCCCACTTTCCAGGTGACCGGCTGACCGGGTCGCGGCGGTTTACGTAGGCTCACCCCGTGAACGTGGAAACTGTGATCCCGGACGCTTCGGCGGCGGCTGAGGTACTCCGGGAACGCACCGGCGTCGAACAGCACGACGTGGCCGTCGTGCTCGGCTCCGGCTGGCGCCCGGCGGCGGACGTCATCGGCGCCCCGGCCGCCGAGATCCCGATGGCCGAACTGCCCGGTTTCCGCGCGCCAACGGTCGCCGGACACGGCGGCACGGCCCGGTCGGTGCCGATCGGCGACCGGCGTGCGCTGGTGTTGCTCGGGCGGACGCACGGTTACGAGGGACATGGCGTGGCGCAGGTCGTGCACGGCGTGCGCACCGCGGTCGCGGCCGGTTGCCGGGCGGTGCTGCTGACCAACGCCGCCGGCGGTTTGCGTGTCGGCATGTCGGTGGGCCAGCCGGTGTTGATCAGCGACCACCTGAACCTGACCGCGACGTCCCCGCTGGTCGGTGCGCAGTTCGTGGACATGACGGACCTGTACTCGCCCCGGTTGCGCGCCATCGCGCGCGAGATCGATCCGTCGCTTGAGGAGGGTGTCTACGCCGGTTTGCCAGGCCCGCATTTCGAGACGCCGGCCGAGATTCGGATGCTGCGGACCATGGGCGCGGACCTGGTCGGCATGTCCACCGTGCTGGAGGCGATCGCGATCCGGGCGCTGGGAGCCGAGGTATTCGGGCTGTCCCTGGTGACGAACCTGGCCGCCGGCATGACCGGCGAACCGCTGGACCACCACGAGGTGTTGGCCGCCGGCCTTGCCGCCGCCGAGCGGATGGGCACCCTGCTCGCGGAACTGGTGGCCCGGGTATGACGGCCCTGCCGACCCGCCTGCGGGACGAGACGTTCCGCTGGCTCGCCGACGACTTCGACCCCAAGTCCCAGGCTGAGCTGCAGGGTGTCCTGGCGATGGCGATGACCGGCGACCAGGCCGCCGGCGCCGAACTGGCGGACCGGATGTCGGGACCGTTGACCTTCGGCACGGCGGGCCTGCGTGGCCCGGTTCGGGCCGGCCGCAACGGAATGAACCGCGCGGTGGTCACTCGCACGACCGCCGGTGTGGCGGCCTGGCTGTCCGCGCACGGTCACGCCGGCGGCATCGTGGTGATCGGCCGCGACGCCCGCCACGGCTCGGCGGAGTTCCACGCGGACGCGGCAGATGTGTTGGCAGCAGCGGGTTTCGACGTACGAGTGCTGCCGGAACCGTTGCCGACACCGGTGTTGGCGTTCGCGGTCCGGCATGTTGGCGCGGTGGCGGGCATCCAGATCACGGCATCGCACAATCCACCGGCGGACAACGGTTACAAGCTGTACGACGGAACCGGCGGCCAGATCGTGCCACCCACCGACCGAGAGGTCGAGGCGTCGATCGCAGGCGTGCCGGCGGCCGTGTCCGTGCCGCGAACGCGAACGTGGACACCGCTCCGCCCGGAACTGGTCGAGGCATACCTGGACCGAGTAGCCACGCTGCCAAGGGGAACCGCCCGCGCGCTACGAATCGCACTCACCCCGATGCACGGCGTCGGCGGCGCGACAGCCGTGGAAGCATTGCGACGCGCGGGTTTCACGAACGTCCGAGTGGTGCGATCGCAGGCCGTACCCGACCCGAACTTCCCAACGGTGACATTCCCGAACCCAGAAGAACCGGGCGCCACCGACGAACTACTGGCCCTGGCAAAGGAAACCGAAGCCGACCTGGCAATAGCATTGGACCCGGACGCGGACCGCTGCGCCATCGGCATCCCCGACACCAACGGCTGGCGAATGCTACGAGGCGACCAAACCGGAGCACTGCTCGGCGCGTACGTACTGTCCACACTAGACAGATCGACGACCCCGAGCCCGTTGGTGGCCACCACGATCGTATCGTCGGAGCTGTTGCACGCGATCGCCAACCAGAGCGGCGCCCGTTACGCGGAAACACTGACCGGCTTCAAGTGGCTGGTCCGCGCGGGCGACGGTTTGGTGTTCGCATACGAGGAAGCACTCGGCCTGTGCGTAGACCCAGAATCCGTACGCGACAAGGACGGCATATCCGCCGCGATAGCCGCCGCGGACCTGGTGGCCACCACCAAAGCAGCCGGCAAGTCGGTGCGGGATCTACTGGACGCGATGGCAGTGGCTCACGGCGTATACCTGACCGAACAAATCTCCCCCCGCTTCACCGACCTACGAGGCATCAGCGCGGTCATGTCCCGCCTACGCCAGTCCCCCCCAACCGAACTGGCAGGCACCCCGGTCACCACCCAAGACCTACTACCCGAAGCCGACGTACTCCGCCTACGCGGCAACGGCCTACGGGTAGTGATCCGCCCATCCGGCACCGAACCAAAACTGAAGGCCTACCTGGAAGTCGTGGCCCAGGTCCCAACACCGGACCAACTGGCCGACGCCACAACCCAAGCCACCACCCGAATGACAAACCTCCGCACCGACGTACAAGCGCTGCTCGCTGACGCCTAACGAGTAGTCGCCGGCCAGCCCGAAGCTAGCAAGCGCCCACTAAGTGGCGTACCGCCTCGACCTCGGCCTTACCGGCGCGCTGCGCCTTGTCCGCCAAGCGCAGGGCGTGGTCCGCCAGCACCAGTTCACGACTGGCGGCCGGCACGTCCTCACCGAGGACTTCACGCAGCCATTCGGTGATCTCTGCCCACGAATAGACACGCACCTTGCCCGTATCCACGATCGAGGCAGGAAACCCACCCGGCCCACGCCGGCCTTCGGCCAGCAACCGAAGGCTTTCAGCGGTGCGGCGACCCAGCCGCGCAGCAGCATCAGCCAGTGTTACGGCGTCGTCGGTCTCTATCCCGACAGCACGCAGTCCCGGCACAGTGCGGATCTGCCTGACGATGCTCGCGACGGCCTTCAACAGGGTTGGGGCTTCCCGATCCACGTCAACCAAGGTGCCTTCGATGCCAGCATCGGAGAGACCGGCCTCGTACAGAGCGTCGAACTCGTCCTCGGTCGGCTCACGATTCAGCCGTAGCTGAAAGTTCCATGTGGTCATAACGCCTCCTCCCAGTGTCGGTGTCGGGCGATGAAGCGAGCGACCTGCCTCGCGTGGTTCTCCGGCGGCTCGGGCGTGCTCCAAACCGTGAAGCTGCCCGGGTCGCCCGGATAGCCCCGATCGGCTGGACCCTGATGGCAGTCGAGGCAGATCACCCGGCCCCATCTGTGGGCCTTGTGGTTTTCGACTACTGAAAGGTGGTCAAGGTCCTTCACTACATCGAGGACGTCG
>DATBCR010000486.1:0-8758 GCA_036270375.1 Pseudonocardiaceae bacterium
CCGGCCGCGTTGCCGGCACCGCCCGCGGTGTCACCGCAGACGTCCACCGCGCCGGCCGGCGGCACGTTCGCCGAGTTGCCGGACAGGGTGGAGTTGTCGCCGTTGGTGAGGGTGGCGCCACCGGCCGTCGAGCTGACGTTGTTGGTGTGGTTGGTGCTTGTCGTGCCGATGCCGACCACGCCGTTGCCGCCGCCGCTGGTGGGCAGGGCCACCGGGGCGTCGGCGACGTTGCCGGAGCCGGTCGAGCCGGAACCGGTCGTGCTGCTGAGCCCGCCGGCCGAGTCGGTGCTGTTGTTGACGCTGTTCGCCGACGTGTTGCCGATCAGGCCGCCGGAGTTGTCGTCGACCGACACCGGGCCAGAGGCCTGCGGCTGGACCACGTTGCCGGACACCGTGGAGGGATCACCGGTGGTGCGCCCCCAGCTGGGATGGCCCCACAGGCCGATGTTGTCCGCGCTTGTGGTGCCCGCGGTCGAGTTCGCGGTGCTCTGCGACTGCGACGCCGCGTTGCCGATTCCGCTGATTCCGTTGCCGTCCAACTGAACCGGCACGGCAGCGGGCGCTCCGCCGAGCGTGCCGGCGCCGGTACCGTTGTTACCGCCCGTCCGCAGGGAACCGTTGGAGTAGGCGTCCGATTCGGACGCCGAGTTGGCGCCCGCGTTGCCGCCGCCCGCCACCGCGTTGTTCGCGGCCTGTACCGGAGTGGCGAGTTGGACGGCGCCGATGGTGCCGGACACCGTGCCACCGTCGCCGGACGTGGTGATGTCGCCGCCGGTGGTGCCGGTCTGGCCGGCCACGCTCTGCGCGAACGCGTTGCCGAGTGCGGCGATCGCGTTGCCGGTCACCTGCACGGGCACCGCGCCGTTGGCCGCGACCACGTTGCCGGCAAGGGCATTGCCCGAACCGTCGGTGCTGATCGGGTCGGCGTGACCCGCGGTCTGGCTGCACATGCCGTTCTCGTTGGCGTCGCCGCCGACCGCGATCGCGTTGCCGCAGATCTGGATCGGGACGACGACGTCCGCGACGACCTTGTTGCCGCGGAACAGGTTCTGGCCACCGAGGGCCTGCACGCTCGGCGTCGCCTGCTGTGTCAGCGGGTTGACCTCCGTTGCGGCCGGGGCGACCGCGCTCAGCGGCACCGCGCCGGTCAGGTCACCGGTGCTGACGCCCTGGCTGACGCTGGGGGTCTCGAACTGGCCGAGCGGGGTGCCCAGCCCGTTGTGACTGGTGTCGATCGGGACTGAGACCCCCGCGTCGACCGGGCTGGGCGGTGTGTCCGGGTTGACTTGCTCGTCCGCCGAGGCGATGCCCGTACCGAGCATCAGCAGACCACCGGTGACGAGCGCGGTTTGCAGACCGCGCCGTACCCAGGTGTGCATGGATTCTCCTCTCGTGTTCCCTTGCGGGAGGGATCGGGTGACCGGGGCAAGCGGCCACCCGGGTCAAGGTGCGGGGGGATCCCGCCGGGTGAGCGATTGCAAAGAGACGACCGAAAAGCGTGCCGAAAGGCAGGCTGAGCTGGGTCAGTCCGGTGAGGTGCCCGGCTGGTGGCCGGGTGCGACGGGCAGGCGGGGCACGGCCGGCATGCCGACGGTGCCCGGCACGGCGCCGAGGATGGTGACGAACGGGACCTGCGCGCTACCGGCACCACCGGCGGACCCGCCGGCGTCGTGCACGCTGGTGTCGGACGTACCGGCCGGCTGCAACGGCGGCAGCAACGGCAGGTGATGCCCGGACCGAGCCGGCGATGTCTCCTGGCCGCCGGCCCGCTGGTTACCGTAGGCAGCAACGGCATGCCGGCGTTGACCGGACAGCGCGACCGGCCGAGGGCTCTGGACCTCGCTCACCCGCTGGCGAACCGGACCACGAGTCACGGTGGGCAACGAGCCGGCCGGGCCGGCCGCGGTGACCGGCACCAGGTCCGTCGCGGGCTCGACCCGCGTACCGACACCGGCGACGGCTGTGTGCACCTGCTGCGTGACCTGGCCGAGATCGGCAGGCGGGGTGGGCAACGCCGGCGTCGGCACGGTGGGCAGCGTCGGCGTCGTGACAGCAGCCGACACCACCGGCACCACGGCGGACAGGACCGCGGACGGGCCGACGGGCACGGTCGGCAGCTCGTCGGCACCGGCGGACGCCGTGCTCAACAGCCAGCCGATCGCCGTGACGGCCACCGTCCCGCCGAGGACCAGCAGCACGCGGGCGAGCAGCCGGCGCACACGGCCGGCCTCCGCCCACACTCGCTGGTCCACAACGGACACGCGGTTCCTCCAGATACGAACACCGACAGGGAAAGTTGATCTGGACGGGAGACTGGCAGGAACCGGGCTCGGATGCACGCGCAAACCGGACTGTTTCGCCGGATCGAGTGAAGAAATCATCCCTGTGTCCGTTATCGCATCGAACAGTTACGTCGGTGACCGATATAATCGGTGGCAGACCTGTTTCGAGGGAGGTGCCACCGTGAGCCGCGGCACGCTGGCGTTTCTCTGGCTGGAACGACCCCGGCCGGCGGTGGTGCGTGGCGCCGCCAACGGCTGGTGGCTCGCGGTCGGCACGGTGTGTCTCGGCGCGTTCATGGGCCAGCTGGACGCGAGCATCGTCACGCTGACGTATCCGGCGCTGCGCACGAGCTTCCACACCTCGCTTGCCGCCGTGGCGTGGGTGTCGCTGTCGTACCTGCTCACGCTGGTCGCGGTGCTGATCCCGGTTGGCCGGCTCGCCGACGCGTACGGCCGCAAACTGCTGTACCTGTACGGCTTCGCGGTGTTCACGATCGCGTCGGCCGCGTGCGGTCTCGCGCCGAGCCTCGGCGTGCTGGTCGCGTTCCGCGTCGTGCAGGCGCTCGGCGCGGCGCTGCTGCAGGCCAACAGCGTCGCCCTGGTCGCGGTGAGCGCGCCTCGGCCCACGGTGCGCGCGGCGCTCGGCGTGCAGGCCGCCGCGCAGGCCGTCGGTCTCGCGCTCGGTCCGACGCTCGGTGGCCTGCTGGTGGCGACGATCGGCTGGCGGTGGGTATTCGGGATCAACATTCCGGTCGGGATCGTGGCCGTGGTGGCCGGCTACTACCTGCTGCCTCGGACCCGCGAACGCACGCCGGCGGCCGGTTTCGACTGGTCCGGGCTCGGTCTGCTCGCGGTCGCGACCACCGGTTTGCTGCTCGGTATGTCGGCGCTGGCCGGCCTGGGGCTGCCGGTGTGGTCGACGGTCGGGCTGTTCGCGGGCGCCGTGCTGGCAGGCTCGGGTTTTTACCGGCGTCAGCGGACGACGGCGACACCGCTGGTGGACCTGACGCTGCTGCGCCACCGGGGAGTGGGCGTCGGGCTGGTCGGGGCGTTGGGCGGGTACCTGGTGCTGTTCGGGCCGCTCGTGCTGGTGCCGATCGTGCTCGAGCACTCGCCGGTGACCGCCGGTCTCGTCCTGACCGCCCTGCCGGCCGGGTTCGCGGTGGCCGCGACCGTCGCCGACCGGGTGCTGCCGTGCGGCTGGACCGACCGGTTCCGGTGTGTCGTTGGCGCGGTGACCTGCGTCGTGGCGCTCGGGTGTGTGCTGGCGTTGCCGTTCCAACCGGTATGGCTGGTGCCGGAACTGGCCGTGCTCGGCGTCGGGCTCGGCGTGTTCACCCCGGCGAACAATTCGGTGATCATGACGTCGATCCCGGCTCGGGCGGCCGGTACCGGTGGTGGGCTCGTCAACCTGACCCGGGCTTTGGGAACCGCGCTCGGCGTCGCGTTCGTCACGTTGGCGTGGCACGTGAGCGGCGAGCCGGCGCTGGCGGTCGGCATCCTGCTGGTGGCGGCGGTCGGGGTGCTCCTGTCGGTGGGGTTCGGGTAAGAAGGGCAGATGAAATACGGCGTCGTGCTGCCTGGCGGGACCGCGACCGAGCAGCTCGAGCAAGCCGTGCTCGCGGAGCGGTCGGGCTGGGACGGCGTGTTCGTGTGGGAGGCGGCGTACGGGGTCGACGCGTGGACGCTGCTCGCCGCGATGGCCGCGTCCACCAGTCGGGTCGCGCTCGGCACGATGCTCACGCCGCTGCCGTGGCGCCGGCCGTGGAAGGTGGCCAGCCAGGTCGTGACGCTCGATCAGCTCTCCGGCGGCCGCGCGATCCTCACGGTCGGCCTCGGCGCGGTCGGCACGGGTCTCCCCGAGACCGGCGAGGCGACCGAACTGCGAGCCCGCGCCGAACGGCTGGACGAGGGCATCGACCTGGTGCGCGCCCTGTGGGCCGGGCGGTCCAGCTACGAAGGACGGCACTACCGCTACGACAGCAACCGGTCCGACCTCGCCGAAGTCGGACGGCCGGTGCGGGACACCATTCCGATCTGGACGGTCGGCGCGTGGCCGCGGCCGAAGTCGATGCGTCGGGTGCTGCGGTGCGACGGCATCGTGCCGGAATGGCATCTCGGCGACCGGACCGGCACCCCGGACGACGTCCGGGCGCTGCGGGCGTGGCTGGCCGAGCGGGGCGCGCGGCCGGATCTGGACGTGACAACCGAAGGCGAGACCCAATCCGGTGATTCGGTGCGCCAGTGGGCCGACGCCGGCTGCACGTGGTGGCTGGAGACGCGCTGGGAGATGCCGCACGACTCGGCCGAGCGGATGGCGCAGATCCGGCAGCGCATCAGCGACGGGCCGCCGGGAACATAGCAACGCTGGATATGGACCGAAGTGCTTGCCGACGGCAAGTATTGCATTATGCAAGGCCTGCCAGGCACCGATCTCGACCCGGACGTCGCCGATCTCGAGGCACTCACCAGACTGCTGGTCGGGCTGGCGTGGCACAGCGCCCACGCCGCGCCGGCCGGTGTGACGTTCGCGCAGTTCCGACTGCTGCTGGTGCTCGGCGACCTGGGGCGGGTGCCGTCGTCGCGACTGGCGGCGGCGCTCGGTGTCAACGCGTCATCGGTGACCCGGATGGCGGGTACGTTGCAGGCCAAGGGTTATCTCGTGCGCGGCGCGGTCGAGCACAACCGCAGCGTGGTCACGGTCGAGGTCACGGACACCGGCCGGCGGGTGGTCGCGCAGGTGCTCGAGCGCCGGCACGCCGCGTTGGGCGCGGTGCTGGACCGGATGCCACCCGCGGTGCGCCGCGCGGTCGCCGATGCCGCCCGGCAGTTCACTCGGACCGCGGCGACCGTGCCCGCGATGCGTGCCGCTACGGGTGCACTGTGAACGACGGCGTCGGCAGGTCGCCGACCCGGCCCACCCATCTCGGCGATTTCGCGGTGCGCCCCAGGGTTCTGCTGATCGCGGCGATCGCGACGGCGGTGGGCGGTGCGGCGGCGGTGGCCGCGTTCTGCCTGCTCCGGCTGATCGGTGTGATCACGAATCTCGTGTTCTACCAACGATGGGGCACCGCGTTGGTCGCGCCGGGCGCGGCACACCATCCATGGTGGCTGATCATGACCGCGCCGGCGGCCGGTGGCCTTGTGATCGGTTTCATGGCGCGCTACGGCTCGGACAAGATCCGCGGCCACGGCATACCCGAGGCGATCGAGGCGATCCTCATCCGCGGCAGCCGGATCGTGCCCAAGGTGGCCGTGCTCAAGCCGGTGTCGGCGGCGATCAGCATCGGCAGCGGAGGACCGTTCGGCGCGGAGGGGCCGATCATCATGACCGGCGGGGCGATCGGCTCGATCCTCGCCCAGTCGTTGAAGCTGACCGCGGACGAACGCAAGACGCTGCTGGTCGCGGGCGCCGCCGGCGGTATGGCGGCGACGTTCAACGCCCCGCTCGCGTCGATCCTGCTCGCGGTCGAACTGCTGCTGTTCGAATGGCGGCCGCGCAGCCTCATCCCGGTCGCCGTCGCCGTCACGGTGAGCACGATCTGCCGTGGCTTCCTGTTGGGCACCAGCCCGGTCTTCCCGGTGCCGTCGCCGCCGTCGGTCGGTCCGGTGTCCGAGGTGCTGGCGTTGGTGCCCGGAGTGACCGGCGGACTGCTGGGGATCGTGGCGACCTCCCTGGTGTATCTGGCCGAGGACGGGTTTCGCCGGCTGCCGGTGCACTGGATGTGGTGGCCGGCGATCGGCGGCCTGATCGTCGGTCTCGGCGGATTGGTCGAGCCGAGGGCGCTCGGGGTCGGCTACGACGTGATCGACCAGCTCCTGACCGGGCACGCGACGGCGTCGCTGATCGTGGGCATCCTGGTGGTGAAGACGTCGATCTGGTCGATTTCGCTCGGTTCCGGCACGTCCGGTGGCGTGCTCGCGCCGGTGTTCATGATCGGGGCCGCACTTGGCGCGGCGGAGGGCGTTCTGCTGCCGCACGCCGCAGCCGGCTTCTGGGCGACGTGCGGCCTGGCGGCGGTTGTCGGCGGCGTCCTGCGGGCACCGTTGACCGGGATCCTGTTCACGCTCGAGCTGACGCACGCGTGGAACGACCTGCTGGCGCTGGTGGTCGCGGCGGCGGCCGCCTACACGGTGTCGGTCCTGCTGCTGAAGCGGTCGGTGTTGACCGAGAAGATCGCGCGGCGGCGGCTGCACCTCACCCAGGAATACACCACCGATCCACTGGAGACGTTCTTCGCGCACGAGGTGATGGCGCACGATCCGGTCATGCTGCGCGGCACGGACACTCGCATGTGGACACTGCCGCGCACGCACCACGGCACGCTGTACCCGGTGGTGGACGACGCGGGGCTGATGATCGGCGTGACCACCCGACGCGCACTGCTGGCCAGCACGGGCCGGACCGTCGGCGACGCGACGAAGCCGACGCGGTCGGTCAGCTACACCGACGACACCCTGCGTGCCGTGGCGAACTGCCTGGCCAGTCACCGGGTCACGCAGGCGCCGGTGGTGGACCGCGACGAGCCACGCCGGGTGGTCGGCATCATCAAGCTGGCGCACCTGCTGCACGCGAGGCGCAGGGACCTGCACGAGGAACACCACAGGGAACGGTTGCTGCCCAAACGCCGGGACCGCTCAGCGTGACTGGGGCAGCTTCACGGAGCCGGGTCGGACGGCCGGCGCGGACGGCGGCGGCACGACCGGGCCGATGTCCCCGTCCGGCGCCTCGTCGAGGTCGACGATCACCGGGGCGTGGTCGCTCGGCCCGGTTCCCTTGCGTGCCAACCGATCCACCCAAGCGGCCCGGACCCGGCCGGCCACCGGCGCGCTGGCCAGCACCAGGTCGATGCGCATGCCGAGGTCGCGGTGGAACATCCCGGCGCGGTAGTCCCAATAGCTGAACACCCGCTCCGTCGGCCAGCGGTCGCGCACGACATCGTGGAGGCCGAGGGCCTGCAGTTCGGCCAGAGCGGCGCGTTCTGGTGCGGTGACGTGGGTCTGACCGACGTAGGCCGACGGGTCGAAGACGTCCGCGTCGGTCGGCGCGATGTTCATGTCGCCGCAGACGATCGCGGTGTCCGGGCCGGCCGCGACGACGTCCCGCAGGGCGCGCAGCCAGGCCAGTTTGTAGTGGTAGTGGTCGGACTCCGGCTCGCGGCCGTTGGGCACGTACAGCGAGTGGATCCGGACGCCACC
Organism: Pseudonocardiaceae bacterium; assembly: GCA_036270375.1. Lineage (GTDB taxonomy): Bacteria > Actinomycetota > Actinomycetes > Mycobacteriales > Pseudonocardiaceae > DATEPR01. The sequence goes on from DATBCR010000486.1 coordinate 7,482, forward strand.
GCAGGTCGCGGCCACCGCGCGGGCCTCCTGGTGCGGAAACCCCGGCGCGCCCGCGATACCGACCACGACGTCGTCGATGCCGACGCGGGACAGGATCGCCACGCCGTTCCACTGGATCTCGCCGCTGAGCGCGAACTCATAGCCGCGGTCGGTCAGCTCCTTGCCGAGCAGTTCGGTGAAGGCGTCGTCCGCGAGTTTGGTCTCCTGCAGGCACACGACGTCCGGCTTGCGCCGGTCGAGCCATGGCAGCAGGCGCGGCACCCGCTGCTTCACCGAGTTCACGTTCCAGGTCACTACACGCACCCGGCCTACGGTAGCCGCGCCCACCGACACACCGTCAGCCGAGCCCGGTCACCCTGGGCCATTCCGTTGCCAGGACCGCCCAGATCTCTACGTCATGCCGATCGCCGTTGTGCGGGAAAGCCTGACGCAGCAAGCCTTCCCGCGTCATGCCGAGCCTGCGCGCGACCGCGATGCTGCGGGTGTTGGTGGCGAAGGTCAGCCACTCGACGCGGGACATGCCCCTGATCCGGAAGGCCCAGTCGATCATCGCGGTGGCGGCGGCGGTGATCAGGCCGCGGCCCACGGCGGCGGGATCGAGCCAGACGCCGATCTCGCAGTTGCCGGAACGGCTGTCCCAGACGCGGAACAGGGTGCCGCCCATGAGCGTGCCGTCCAGCCAGATACCGAGGATGCGGCCGTTGCCCCTTGCCTGCTCGTCGGCGTAGCGCTGGAGGAAGGTCGCGGCCGTATCGTCGTCCACAACCGTTGTGGCCCACGGTATCCAGGGCGCGAGGTGCTCCCGCGCGGCAGCGACGTGCGCGGCGAACTCACCGGCCTGCCACGGTTCGAGGGCACGCAGTTCGGCGTCGTCGGACAGCTTTAGCGCGAGCATCAGGGCGCGACCATGCCGCCGCCGTGGGCCAGGCCGTGTTCGCTCAGCCAGGAGTCGAACACGACGTCGTGGTGCAGTTCGCGGTAGTTGTAGAGGGTGCCCACGTGTGCCTGCTTCTCGAACTTGCCAGGCGCGGACTCTGTGAACCCTTGACCCAGCGCCCAATCGCCGTCGCCGGTGTGGCGGAGGGTCGCCATGCCGCCGGGCCAGATCGTGGTCACCTCGTATTCCTCGCCGTGGTAGTTGGCGAGGACTGTCACGTCGTACACGGCGGTTCCGTCGGCGAACCTGCCGAGTCGGAAGCGTTCGTACGGGGTCTCGGGCAGGTCCGGGTCGGGGACGTAGCGCTGCCAACTGCCGGCGTTCGGTGCGAAACCGAATG
>DATBCR010000487.1:0-4942 GCA_036270375.1 Pseudonocardiaceae bacterium
CGATGCCGGCCGCCGCGATGTTCTCCTCGACGTGTGCTACGGATTTGGTGCCCGGGATCGGCAGCATCACCGGTGAGCGGTGCAGCAGCCAGGCCAGTGCCAGTTGGGCCGGGGTCGCGTCGTATTCCTGCGCCGCCGTGCTGAGTACGCTGCCCGGCTTGGCGAGTTGCCCGGTCGCCATCGGGAACCACGGGATGAACGCGATGCCGTCGCGCTCGCAGTGTTCCACGACGTCCTCGTACCTGCGGTTGGTCAGGTTGTAGAGGTTCTGCACGCTGGCGATCTCGGCTGTCTTTCCTGCTTCCTCGATGGTATCTACGTCTACTTCGGACAGTCCGATATGGCCTATCTTGCCTTCGTCGCGCAGGTCCCGGAGCTCCCCGATCTGGTCCGCAAGCGGCACGAGCGGGTCCACCCGGTGCAACTGGAACAGGCCGATCCGTTCGAGTCCCAGGCGCCGCAGGCTCATTTCGACCTCCTGGCGCAGGTACGCCGGCTGGCCGACCGGGTGCCACTTGCCCGGCCCGGTCCGCACCAGCCCGGCTTTGGTGCCGATCAACAGGTCGTCCGGATACGGGTGCAGTGCTTCGCGGATCAGTTCCTCGCTGACGTACGGGCCGTAGGAGTTGGCCGTATCGATGAAGTTGACGCCCAACTCCACCGCGCGGCGCAGCACCCGCAGTACCTCGTCCCGGTCCGGCGGGTCGCCCCAGACGCCGGGTCCGGTGATCTGCATGGCGCCGTACGCAAGTCGGTTGACGGTATGCGAGCCGACGGTGACGGTTCCCGCTTCGGTGGCGGTGGTCATGGACGAACCTCCGTATTGTCTTGATCTGTGGCCAATGGCGATAACGGTGTACGCCGCTCGCGGATTCCCGTCATCAGTATCTTGACGCGGGCCGCCTTCCGCTGTTCGGATGACATCGTTAGCCGACCGTACGATCGGGGATGGGGAGCGCGATGAGCATCCGAGCGGACGCCGAGGAACTGGCACCGGAACTGGTGGCCCTGCGGCGCGAACTGCACCAGATCCCGGAGATCGGCCTGCACCTGCCGCGTACCCAGGAGCGGGTGCTCGCGGCACTGGACGGCCTGCCCCTTGAAGTCAGCACCGGCACCAGCCTGTCGTCGGTCACGGCGGTGTTGCGCGGTGCCCGGCCCGGTCCGGTCGTGTTGCTGCGCGGTGACATGGACGCGCTGCCGGTCAGCGAGCGCACCGGCGAGGACTTCACGTCCAAGCACGATGGCGCCATGCACGCGTGCGGCCACGACCTGCACACGGCCGGTCTGGTCGGCGCGGCGCGGTTGCTGTCCGCCCGGCGATCGGAGCTCGGCGGGGACGTGGTGTTCATGTTCCAGCCCGGCGAGGAGGGTTTCGACGGTGCCGGCCACATGATCCGCGAGGGCGTGCTGGACGCGGCCGGCCGGCGCGCGGACGTCGCGTACGGGCTGCACGTGGTGTCCGACATGATGCCGGCGCACCACTGGGCCGGGCGCCCTGGACCGCTGATGGCCGCGTCGGACGGCCTGTTCGTGCGGGTCGTCGGTGCCGGCGCGCACGGTTCCCGCCCGCACGGCGGACGTGACCCGGTACCGGTGGCGTGCGAGATGGTGATGGCGCTGCAGGCCATGGTGACGCGGCGGTTCGACGTGTTCGACCCGGTCGTGGTCAGCGTCGGGGTGTTCCACGCCGGCACCAAGCGCAACATCATCCCGGACGACGCCGTGTTCGACGCCACCGTGCGGTCGTTCTCGGTGGCCGCGCGCGAGCGGATCCGGCAGATCTCGGTCCGGCTGTGCGAGGACATCGCGCAGGCACACGGGTTGCACGCCGAGGTGCGGTACGAGACCGAGTACCCGGTCACCGTCAACAACGGCACCGAGCACCAGTTCGTCGCGGACACCGTGCAGGACCTGTTCGGGGACAACGTTTTCCTGCCGATGGAGAATCCGGTCACCGGTTCCGAGGACTTCTCGCGGGTGCTCGATGAGGTGCCCGGCGCGTACGTGTTCCTCGGCGCCAGCCGGAGCGAGAACCCGGAGACGGCGCCGAGCAACCACTCGCCGCTGGCCACCTTCGACGACGCCGTCCTGCCGGATGGCGCGGCGCTGCTGGCCGAACTGGCGGTGCGGCGCCTGCGCTGATCTCCCTTTGTTCACGGGAGTTTCCTGCCTCCCACGGTGATGAATACGGCGATCGCCAGCATGATGGCGAGGACGAGCACGAACGCGTCCCGGGTGCCGAGTGTCGGGCTCAGTGCCACGAAGCCGGATCCGAGCGTGGCGATCCCGAGGGCCAGCGCGGTCTGCTGGGTGGTGGCGAGCGCGCCGCTGCCCACCCCGGCGCGCTCGGCCGGCACCCGGGACAGCACGACGCGGAACAGCGTGGTCATGGCCATCGCGTTGCCGACACCGACGAGGACGAGGCCGGGCGCGAGGTCGAGCGTGGTCAGGTTGGGCCAGGCCAGCAGCGTGGTGCCGATCATGGCGGCGAGGCCGATGCCCTGCACGACCGCGCCGTAGGACACCACGCGCGAGCCGAACCGGGTGACCAGCCGGCTGCTCAGCAGCGACACGACGAAGAACCCGACCGCCAGCGGTGTGAGCGCGACGCCGGCTTCGAACGGCCCCATGCGCAGCGCGTCCTGCAGGGTGACGGCGTAGACGAACATGAAGCCGCCGAAGCTCGCGAAGAACGGCACGGCGAGCGCGAGTCCCTGCCGCATGCTGGGCATCCGCATGATCGACGGGGGAAGCAGTGGCACGCGGCCATGGTTCTCGGCGCGCCGCTCGACCAGCACGAAGCCCGCGGCGGCGAGCGGGGCGATGCCGAGCAGCACCCAGATCCAGGTCGGCCAGCCGAGCGCCCGGCCCTCCATCAGCGGCACGAGCAGTGTGAGCAAAGTGACACCGAGCAGCACGGTACCCAGCCGGTCGACACCGATCGGGTTGGCGGAGCGGGTTTCCGGCACGGTCCGCCGGGCGAGGACGAGCCCGAGGATGCCGACGGGCACGTTGACGAGGAAGATCGGCCGCCAGCTGGTGCCGGCGATGTCCGCGGACACGAGCGCACCGCCGAGCAGTTGCCCGACGACGCTGGAGAGCCCGCCGACCGCGCCGTAGAAGCCGAGCGCCCGGGAGCGGCGCTGCCCGGTGGTGGTCGCCTGGATGGTGGACAGCACCTGCGGCAGCATCATGGCCGCACTGGCGCCTTGCGCGGCCCGGGCGACGACCAGCAGAGCGGCGGTCGGCGCCACACCGCAGAGCAGGGAGGTGAGGGTGAAGGCGGTGATACCGGCCAAGAACAGCCGCCGCCGCCCGAAGGTGTCGCCGAGCCGCCCACCGAGCACGAGCAGCAGCGCGTAGCCGATGCCGTAGCCGGCCACGACAAGCTCCAGCGTGGCGGTCGAGGCGTGCAGGTTGGTGTTGATGGTGGGCAGCGCGACGTTGACGATGAAGAAGTCGATCATCGGCAGCGCGGTCCCGAGCAACACGGTCGCCAGCCCACCGGCGGACAACGCGGCGACAGCGGCAGGCCTGCCTGCGGCGACAGCGGCATGCCTGCCGGTGGACGGTGTCGCAGCACCGGCCCGTCGCACCTCGGCCGGTCGCACGTCGGCCGGTCGCACCCCGGCTGGTCGCACCCCGGCCGGTCGCACCCCGGCCCGTCGCACCTCGGTTTGTGCTGCTCGGGGCTCCGCAGGGCAGCCCCCGCCCTCACCGGGGGCTACGGCCCTTCTCGAGCCTAGTTCGGCGTCAACGACCGCGCAGCGGCCGGTGGCCGGGCTGTGGACAACTTCGGCGGTTGTGGACAGCCCGGTTGACAGCCGGCTTGCGGTGGTGTTCGGTTCCGATCTCATGACACCACGATGCGACGCGTTTACACTGGTATCCAGTAAGTGTTTATCCGGGTACTGGCACTACCTGGTAACAGGCTGAGCCGTAGTGGATGGTGATCTCGTGACCACGTTCGCGCAGAGTGACGTCGCAGCGGTCGATCTGGCGCCGACGCGGGTGCCTGGCTCGACCGCGCTCACCACCAGGCAGACCGGTCAGGTGCGGCGCGACGAGCTGGCCGCCTTCCTGCGCAGCCGACGCGAACGGATCTCGCCGGACCAGGTCGGCCTGCCGCCCGGTGGGCGCCGTCGGACGCCCGGGTTGCGGCGGGAGGAGGTCGCGCAGCTCGCCGGTGTGGGTGTGACCTGGTACACGTGGCTCGAACAGGGCCGCGACATTCACGCCTCCGAGCAGGTGCTCGGTGCGATCGCGGCCACCCTGCTGCTCGACCCCTACGAGCGCGCCCACCTCTACACCCTCGCCGGGCAGCCGGAACCGCCGCTGGCGAAGGACTGCCGCGTGATCACCGATGCCATGCGGATCATGTTGCGGCAACTGGAACCTGTTCCAGCCGTGGTCACCAACACCCGGTGTGACCTGCTCGCCTGGAACCGGACGTACGAGCGGATGGTCGGCGGGCTGGACCATCTCCCGTTCGAGGACCGGAACAACATGGTGCTGGTATTCACGTCACCGCAGTGGCGGGCGCGCGTTGTGGACTGGGCGGAGGCCGCGCACCGCATTGTCGCACAGTTCCGTGCGGCGATGGCGCAACACGTCGCGGAGCCGAGTTGGAAATGTCTGGTCAAGCGGTTGCGTCAGGAATCGCCCGAGTTCGAGAGAATGTGGAACGAACACGAGGTGAAGGCGCCGGAGAACCTGACGAAACGTTACATGCAGCCGGAAGTCGGCCTGTTGCGGCTGGACTACACGCACCTCTGGTTCGGCCAGCGATCAGAGATCAAACTCACAACGTACACTCCGGCGGACGAGGAAACGTGGCAGAAGATCCACGAGTTGCAGGCGCTCGTGGATATGCGATTGTGAGCCGTTTCCGCACCGGAACGACTTGACCGGAACCCCCTGACCCGATACATACAATGGG
>DATBCR010000488.1:0-11622 GCA_036270375.1 Pseudonocardiaceae bacterium
CTGCTGCTCGACGAACCTGTCGCGAGCCTCGACCCCCTGGCCCGTCGAGAGTTCTTGCAGACACTGATGGGCAGCGTCGCCGAGACCGCCACCACCGTGCTGCTGTCCTCGCACCTGCTGGCCGACCTCGAACGCGTCTGCGACTACATGATCGTGCTGCACGCGGCGCGGGTTCAACTCGTCGGCACCGTCGAGGACCTGATCGCCGGGCACCGTCAACTGATCGGCCCCCGCCACCACGGCGAACCCATCCCCGGCGTCGCCACCATCGTGCGCGCCAGCCACACCGACCGGCAGTCCACGATGTTGGTCCGCACCGACGGCCCGATCACCGATCCGGCGTGGACTGTGCGCGAAGTGAGCCTGGAAGACCTCACACTGGCCTACCTCGCCGACGGAGACATCCAGGGCAGCCACAGCGTATGGGGGATCCCGGCATGATCTGGCTGACCTGGCGCCAACACCGCAAACAAGCACTGTTCACCGTGCTCGCCATGGCCGCCCTTGCCGCCGTCCTGGTCCCCACCGGCCTGGCGATGCGCAACAGCTTCACCCACTCCGGCCTGGCCGCCTGTTTGGCCAAACTCGGCACCGCGCAACTGATCCCGAACAACACCCAGGCCTGCGACAACCTGAACTCGCAGTTCCACAACGAATATGGCGGCCTCAACCAGGTCGGAATCCTGTTCGCGATACTGCCGCTGCTGGTCGGGCTGTTCTTCGGCGCCCCGCTGATCGCCCGCGAAGTCGAGCACAGCACCCACCGGTTGGTCTGGACCCAGGGCGTCAGCCGACTGCACTGGGCGCTGGCCAAAATCGGCCTGCTCGGCGCCGCCGTGATCGTCCTGGCCGTGGTCTACGCACTCGGGGCCGGCTGGTGGCTCGCACCCCTTGCCGCCACCGGCGAGGGGCGGCTCAGCAACGCCTCCTTCGATGTCCAGGGCATCGCCCCGATCGGCTACACGCTGTTCGCGGTGGCCCTCGGCATCGTCGCCGGCACCGTGTGGCGCAAGATGCTGCCGGCCATGGCGGCCACCCTGGCCGGGTTCATCGGCGTGCGTGTCGCCATCGACATCCTGGCCCGGCGCCATTACCTGACACCACAGACCCTCAGCTTCGATGTGCAGAGCCAGCTCACGACCAACCCCAACGCCGGTGACTGGGTCTACGCCCAAGGCGTGCGCGACGCCGCCGGAAACCTTGTCCTGCCCAACGACTTCATCAGCTGCCCACCGGCCGGTACCAACATGCCCAACGGCGCCGACCCACTCACCGGGTGCCTCAACCAATCGGGGTTGGGCTCCGGCGCCAACAACTGGCTGCAGTACCAGCCCGCCGACCGCTTCTGGGCGTTCCAGGCCATCGAGACGGGCACTTTCCTCGTCCTGGCAACCCTTTTGTTGTTCCTCGCTCTGCGCCGCATCCGCCGGATCGCCTGACGACGTCGGGACCCGTTGGTTTGGCGGCGGGCTGTGGATGGGTCGGCAGGCTGTGGACAAGTCCGGGACCCCCGGTTGTTCATCCGGTCGATAACCGGCCTACACTGGCTGGGTTGCCTCGGCGAGGACGGGCCTTGTGCCCGGCGTGATCGACGCGGCCGGCTGGGATGCCGCATGCCGTCGTGATTTGCGCACCCGCCGCCCGAGGTGGCCGCCCCGCTCCAGCTCCGCCGTCTCCACACCCGTCGTTTCGCCCGCCCATGCAAGGAGTGCACCACCGTGTCCGAGGTCCGTCTCGCCGCCGAGCCGCGTACCGAGTTCGGCAAGGGCGCCGCTCGCCGTACTCGCCGCGCGGGCAAGATCCCCGCGGTGCTCTACGGCCACGGTTCCGACCCGAAGCACCTGGCCCTGCCGGCGCTTGAGTTCGCCCGTGTAGTCCGTGAGCACGGCCAGAACGCCGTCCTGACGCTCGATATCGACTCGTCCGGCACCGAACTCGCGCTGACCAAGACGGTCACCACCCACCCCATCAAGAACTACATCGAGCACGTCGACCTGCTGCTTGTCCGCAGCGGCGAGAAGGTCTCCGTCGACGTGCCGGTGGTCGTCACCGGTGATGCCGCCGCCGGCACGCTGGTCAACCTCGACCTGCCGGCCGTGCAGATCGAGGCCGAAGCCCTGCACATCCCGGACCAGATCGAGGTGTCCGTCCAGGGCGTCGAGGCCGGCACGCAGATCAACGCGGGCCAACTCGTCCTGCCGGCCGGCGTCAACCTGGTCACCGACCCGGAGACCCTGGTGGTCAACATCTCCGTCGCGCCGACGCAGGCGCAGATGGAAGGTGGCGACACCGAGGCCGAGCCAGCCGAGGAAATTTCCGAAGAGGGCTGACACCCTCTCATAGGCGTTGCCGGACCGGGAGTTGCACGGGCCATGAGCGAGGAACTCGCACTCGTCGTGGGTCTGGGCAACCCCGGTCCCGCTTATGTCGGTAACCGGCACAACGCCGGTTACCTGGTGCTCGACGAACTCGCCGACCGGGTGGGCGGGCGGTTCAAGTCACACAAGGCCGGGGCCGACGTGCTGTCCGGGCGGCTGTCGGGCCGGCCTGTCGTGCTGGCGAAGCCGCGTTCGTTCATGAACCTGTCCGGTGGGCCGGTGGCCGGCCTGTGCCGCTTCTACAAGGTGCCGCCCGATGCCATGGTCGTCGTGCACGACGAGCTGGACGTGCCGTTCGACGCGGTCCGGCTGAAGCTGGGTGGCGGGGACAACGGCCACAACGGGCTGCGCTCGATCAGCCAGTCGCTGGGTACTCGCGACTACTACCGGGTGCGGTTGGGCATCGGGCGGCCGCCGGGTCGGATGGATCCGGCGGATTTCGTGCTGCGGGACTTCTCGTCGACCGAACGCAAGGAGTTGGCGTTCGTCATCGACCGGGCTGCGGACGCCACCGTCGCGCTGCTGGCGAACGGGCTGGAAGCCGCGCAGAACGTGTTTCACGTGACACCGTGACACAAGGCCGTGACACGGCCGACCTGAAGGTGGTGGGGATGGACGGCGGTCAGGTCGACAACACGATGTCCGGCACGGCTACGAACATGATCCAGGCGCGGGACATAGCCGCGATCCACATCGGCGGCGTTGCGCTGCCGATCCCGCACCAGTTACCGCCTGACATCGCCCCTTTCGTGGACCGCGAGGTAGCCATCGAAGGGCTGCATTCATGGCTCGGCGAGTCGGATTCGGGCGTGCGACGGCATGTGGTCGTCGCCGGAGCCGGCGGTGTTGGCAAGACCGCGCTCGCGACGCATTGGGCGCACCAGGTTCGTGATCGCTTCCCCGACGGAGAACTCTATATCGACCTCCGGGGTTATCACCCGCAGGATTCACTCAGCACGGAAGAAGCACTGAATGAATTGCTGTGCGCGTTTCTCCCGACGGAGCGAATACCGCTGGGCCTTGGCGCCAAGATCGGCCTGTATCGATCTCTGTTGAATGAGCGCCGGATACTCCTGTTGTTGGACAATGCCGCGTCACCCGATCAAGTTCGACCACTGTTACCCGGTGCTCCGACGTGCCGGGTCCTGATCACAAGTCGAAGCAGATTGAGTGCGCTCACAACAGGAGAAGACGGACGCCCGATGCCGGTCGACGTGCTACCACCGGATCGTGCGGTGGATCTGCTGCGGCGGGTCGCCGGGGCCGAACGGCTCGACGGTGCGCCAGCAGCAGCGGCTGAGCTGGCGAGGCTGTGCGGTTTCCTGCCCCTCGCGCTGCGGATCATCGCCAACCGACTGGCCGCTGACCCCTTCCAAGGTGTGTCCGACCTCGTCGAGGAGCTGATCGGGGAACGTGATCGACTCGACGGCCTGATTGCGGAAGACGACGGATCCGCTTCCGTGCGTGCGGTCTTTTCCTGGTCGTATCGGATTCTGGCCCCCGCGGCGGCACGAATGTTCCGCCTGCTGTCGCTTCCCGCCGGTGGTGAGCTGAGCCTGGCCGCGGCCGCAACGCTTGCCGACGTCCCACCCGCGGAGGCGAGAAGACTGCTGAGCGCCCTGGTCGGCGCGCACCTGGTCAATGAGGTCGGGCCACGTCGCTACGGCTTTCATGATCTGCTGCGGCTGTATTCCGCCGAATGTTCGCACAAGGACGATTCGCCAACAGATCGGCATGCCGCGCTGCGCCGCTATCTCGACTGGACGTTGAACACGGCGGAAGCCGCCGGACGCGTTCTCTATCCGCACCAGATCCGCTCCCCTTTGGATGGGATGGAGATCTCCGGCGTTACGGTGCCCCTCACCGACGCACAGCAGGCCAGGGTGTGGCTCGACGAGGAACGGACCAACCTGGTGGCCGCCGTCCGGCAGGCCGCCGAGGTGGGCGAACATGGCGTCGCATGGCGGCTGCCGGTGGCGTTGTTCGGCTATTTCGTGGTCGGCAAATCCTGGGACGACTGGATCGCCTCCTTCGAGATCGGCCTGGCTGCGGCACAAGTGTTGGCGGATCGGGCCGCGGAAGCGTGGTTGCTGACCGGCGTCGCGGTGCCACACCTCGATCTCGGTCAATTCGACATCGCGGCCGACTACTTCGGCCTGGCCCTGGCCGCTTGGCGCGACACCGGACAGGAGTGGGGAGAACTGTGGGCGTTGCGTGACCTCGGTGAGACCCTTCGCAGGCAGGGCAGGTTCGCCGAGTCCGTCGGTTATCTGGAAAGCGCATTGGAAATAGCGGTGCGCACCGGCGACCGGAACGGCGAGTCCGACACGCGTGTCTACCTGGCCGAGGCCTACTGCGGGCTGGGCCGACTCGCCGAAGCACTCGACTGCGCCCGGGCGGCATTGGCGATCAGTGCGGAAAACGCCAGAGTGTTGCTCACCCTGAGCCGGGTCCATCGGGATCTGAAGCAATTCGATCAGGCCCTCGACCACGCGGGCACGGCATTCGAGATCTGGCACCGGTACAACTACCGGCACGGCGAGGCGGTCATACACAATGACATCGGTGAAATCCTGCAACGTCTCGGCCGCGATACCGACGCCCGCGCGCACTGGACGGCGGCGCTCGAAATCTTCGAGGAACTCGACGATCCCGAGGCAGAAAAACTGCGGAGCCTGCTGAATTCCGACGGCGGCTGAGTTACGACGTCTTCAGGCGTGCCGTGACCAGTTCGGCGGCCGCTGCCCGACGGAGTTTGCCGGACGGGGTTTTGGGGAGCGTGCCGGCGCTCAGTACGAACACGCCGACCGGGCGCATGCCGACCGCGTCCACCACCTTCGACGTGATTTCCTTTGTCAGCAAGCGTTCCGCGTCCTCGTCGCCGGCAAGCGCGGACTCAACGGCTACCGCGAAGCGTTCCCGGCGGGTGCCGGCGTCCAGCCTTACCGCTACGGCGTTGCCGGCACGGACGCCGTCGACCGCCAGTGCCGCGCGTTCGATGTCGGTCGGGTAGATGTTGCGGCCGCCCATGATGATCACGTCCTTGCGGCGGCCGCAGACCACCACCTGGCCGTCCACCAGGTAGCCGAGGTCACCGGTGGCGAGCCAGCCTTCGGCGTCCATCGTGGCCAGGGGGCCGTGCACCGTGAGGTAGCCGGGGGTGACCGCGGCGCCGCGTACGCGCAGCTCTCCCACCTCGCGGTCCGGCAGCTCGGCGCCGGTGTCGTCGACCACCGTCACCTCAAGGCCGGGCAGGGGTGGGCCGAGCAGGGAGAACGCCCTGGTGTTGCCGGTTGTCGCCGGCACCGCGCGGTTGTTCGTCTCCAGTTCGTCCGCGTCGATCACGTCCACCGACAGGCCACTGCACAGCGGCGCGAACGACACCGCCAGCGTGGCTTCCGCCATGCCGTACGCGGCCAGCACGCACTCGGCCGGCATCTTGAAACGGGCGCCCGCCTCGACGAAACCACGCACCGCCGCCTCGTCGATCGGCTCCGCGCCGTTCAGGGCGAGCCGGAGGCGGGACAGGTCGTACGCGTCGTCGTCGTCGACCTTGGCCATGCGGCGGCCGACCATGGCGTACGCGAAATTCGGGGCCGCGGTGACGTTTCCGTGGTACTTGCTGATCAGCGCGGGCCACAGCAGCGGGCCGGTGAGGAAGTCGACCGGGGTGACCTTGATCAGTTCCACGCCGATGGTCATCGGGACGGTCAGGAAGCCGACCATGCCCATGTCGTGGAACAGCGGCAGCCAGGACACCATCACGTCGCGCGCCGGGTCCAGCGCGGCGGCCTGCTTCATCGACGTGATGTTCGCGATGAGGTTGCCGTGGGTGATCCGGACGGCTTTCGGGTCGGCCGTCGAGCCGCTGGTGAGCTGCAACAGCGCGGGCGCGTCCTCGGCGGACGGCACGATGTCGGCGAGGCGGTCGCCGTCGACGAGGTCGGTGAGCAGGCGGTAGCCGACCTCGTGCTTGTCCAGCACCGGCGCGAGCGCGTCGAACGGGGCGCCGAGCAGGACGAGGGTCGAGCCGATCATGTCCAGCACGCGCACCGTGTCTTCGGACCACTCGCCGAGATCGGTGCGTGGCGTCGGCTGGTGCAGCATCGTCACGCTGCCGCCGGCCAGCCAGACCGCCTGCACCGCGGGCGCGATGAACGCCGGCTCGGCGGCGAGCACGGCGACCGCCGCACCTGGCGTGAGGCCGCCGGCCACCAGCGCGCCGGCCATCCGGCGTGCCTGCTCGTGAATCTCGCCCCAGGTCTGCCGCAGCGCGACCTTGGGCTCGCCGGTGACGATCCCCCGGGTTGATTCGGCGGCGGTGGCCACCAGCGTGTCAACGAACCGACTCATGACCGAAGTTTATCGAGCGATCGGGGCCACGGCCGGTCATCGGCCGATTCCGTGCTGTCGTCGGCGATTCAACGGCCGCTGGTTGTTTCAGCCGCTGCCAGCCACTGTTCCTCGACGTCGTCCTGTTCCGCGCGGACGGTGCGGAGTTGGGCGTCGAGTTCGGTCAGGCGGTCCGCGTCGGCGCCCGCGTCGGCCATGGCCTCGTTGAGCTGTGTGATCCGGGTGTTCAGGGTCTCAAGGCGGCGTTCGAGGCGTGCCAACGCTTTTCGCGCGTTGCGCTGTTCCGCGGCGTCGGAGACGACCGTGGTCGGTGTGGGGGCGGCGATGGCCTGCGTGGCGGCAAGGCGTCGCAGGTATTCCTCGATGCCGCCGACGAGGTGGGTGATGCGGCCGTCGCCGAGCAGGGCCACCACCGTGTCGCACACGCGTTCCACCAGGTAGCGGTCGTGGGAGACGACGATCATGGTGCCGGCCCACGAGTCGAGCAGATCTTCCAGTTGCTGCAACGTGTCGATGTCGAGGTCGTTGGTCGGCTCGTCGAGCAGCAGCACGTTCGGCTCGTCCATCAGGAGCCTGGTGAGCTGCAGGCGCCTGCGTTCGCCGCCGGACAGGTCGGCGACCGGGGTCCACTGGCGGGACGGCGGGAAGCCGAAGCGTTCGGCCAGTTGGGAAGCGGACAGGTCCTGCTTGCCGAGGGTCACCCGGCCGGCGATCTCCTCGACGGCCTCCAGCACCCGCAGGTGTTCCGGCAGGTCGCGGAGTTCCTGGGTGAGGTGGGCGACGCGGACCGTCTTGCCGGTCACGAGCCGGCCGGTTTCCGGTGCGCTTTCGCCGGCCAGCAGGCGAAGCAGGGTCGTCTTGCCGGAGCCGTTCACGCCGACGAGGCCGATCCGGTCGCCCGGACCGACCCGCCACGTCAGATGGTCGAGCAAGGTGCGGCCGGCGATCGTGAGCGTCGCGTTCTCCAGTTCCAGCACCGTTTTGCCGAGGCGCCGGCGGGCGAAGGAGACCAGTTCGACGGTGTCCCGTGGGGCCGGCACGTCGGCGATCAGGTCTTCCGCGGCCTGGATCCGGTAGCGGGGCTTGGCGGTGCGGGCTGGGGCGCCGCGTCGGAGCCAGGCGAGTTCCTTGCGGGCAAGGTTGCGGCGGCGTTCCTCGATCGTGTCGGCGAGGCGGGTTCGTTCGGCGCGGGCGAAGACCCAGTCGGCGTAGCCGCCGTCGTACTGCTCGACGCGGCCGCCGGTCACCTCCCAGGTTCTTGTGCAGACTGTGTCGAGGAACCACCTGTCGTGCGTGACGACCACCAGTGCGCAGCGGCGGGCCAGCAGGTGGTCGGCGAGCCAGCGGACGCCGTCCACGTCGAGGTGGTTGGTGGGTTCGTCGAGGACGAGCAGGTCCAGTTCGCGGACGAGAGCGGCGGCAAGGGCGACGCGTCGACGTTCGCCGCCGGACATCGTGCCGACCGGGCTGTCCAGGCCGAGCGCGCCGATGCCGAGGCCGGTCAGCACACCGCGGACCCGGGCGTCGGCGGCCCATTCGTGGTCGGCGCTGGTGCCGAGCGGGTCGATCACGGCCTGGCGGACGGTGACGGTGTCGTCCAGTTCGGACCGTTGGGTGACGACGGCCAGTCTCAGGTCGCGGGCCCGGCTGACGCGGCCCTCGTCCGGGAGTTCGATGCCGGCGAGCAGTTCCAGCAGGGTGGTCTTGCCGCCGCCGTTGAGGCCGACGACCCCGATCCGGTCGGTCTCGTCGACGCCGAGTGAGACCCCGTCGAGCAGCGGGCGGACGCCGTAGCTCTTGTGGACCGATTCGAGATTGACCAGGTTGGGCATGACCGGGCGACACCCTCGCTTCGCTTGGTACGTAAGGGTTTTGGTTACGCGTGCACTTCGGGCGGGATCGGGCGGGGCACTTCGTCGCCTGCGACGACGCGTGCGCCGGGGACCGGTCCCTGGGCGACCCGGACGGTTCGGCAGACGCCCGCGCCCGCGAGTGACGCGGCGACCCGGACGGCCGCGTCGGCATCCAGGCAGAGGAAGGCACACGACGGGCCGGAGCCGCTGACCAGACCGGCCAGCGCGCCCGCGTCGACACCGGCCCGGAGCGTGCGGCGCAGGCCGGGGCGCAGCGAGACGGCGGCGGCCTGTAGGTCGTTGCCGAGCAGCAGGGCGAGTTGGCGCGGGTCGCCGGAGGCAAGGGCTTCCAGGACGGGTTCGACGGCGCCGGTCCGGGATGAGCGGCCGTCGGCGCGGAGGCGGTCGAGTTCGCCGAAGACGTCCGGGGTGCGCAGGCCGCTGCGGTCGAACGCGATCACCCAGTGGAAGGTGTGGCGCGAGAGGACCGGGACGAGACGTTCGCCACGGCCGGTGCCGAGCGCCGTGCCGCCGTGCAGGAGGAACGGGACGTCACTGCCGAGCTTGGCGGCGATGGTGGCCAGTTCGTCGCGGCCCATCTCCAGTTTCCAGAGGGTGGCGAGGCCGACGAGGGCCGCCGCGGCGTCCGCGCTGCCGCCGGCCATACCGCCCGCGACCGGGATGGTCTTGCGGATGATGACCTTGACGCGGTTCTCGGTGAGGTCCCGGCCCGCGTGCGCGGCGAGTGCCTCGACCGCGTGCCACGCCAGGTTGTCCACCCCGGCCGGCACGACGGCGGCGCCCTCACCGGTGACCTCGACGCCGGGTTCGTCGGTGGCCGCGACGATGACCTCGTCGGTCAGCGAGAGGGCCTGGAACACGGTGGTCAGGTCGTGAAAGCCGTCCTTGCGACGATCGCCGACGGCCAGATGCAGGTTGACCTTGGCGGGGACGCGAACGGTCACCGGTGGTGGGACTACGGCAAGCACACCCCGAGCCTACGGAATGCCGCCGGGACACCGGGCCGAAGCCGACGGTTCGACGCACGGCAACGAGCACAGCTGTGTTGCGCCCCACCCCCAGCCACACCCCCCGGGATGGGCGGTGGCTGGGGGCGGGGGTCAGGCGGCGACGATTCGTGGGGTTCTGGGGGTCTGGTGCACGACGGCGCCCCGGTCGGCTATCCACGCCAGGGCGCTGTCGGCGCGTTCGCCGGTCAGGCCGACCTGGAAGCGGGCCACCGGGGTGTCGCCGAGACGGGTCAGGCCGCCGCCGACGACCGAGATCTCGGCGCCGAAACGGCTGGCCGCCTCGGGCAGCAGGGCGCCGATCGTGGCGAAGCCGATCAGCACCAGGTCCGCCACCCGGTCGTAGCCGGCCGTCAACGCCCTTCGGGCGGCCGGGGTCAGGTCGGCGTGTACGGCCGGCAGCACCGCGCCCGCCGTCCAGCTGTCCAGGTCGCTTGCCAGGTCAAGCAGCGAGCCGCGCTCCACCACCCGGCCGCCGTCAAGGACGGCCACGTCGTCACATGCCCGGCGGATCACGCCGGCGTCCCTGGTCACCAGCAGGACCGTCACGCCGAGTTCGGCGCGGGCCCGGTCCAGAACCGTGAGCACTCCGCAGGACTCCGCCGTGTCCAGGCCGCTCGTCGGCTCGTCGGCCAGCAGTACCGTTGCGCCGCTTGCCAGTGCCCTCGCCACCGCGACCCGTCTGCGCTGGCCGGCCGACAAGCTGTCGAGCTGGTCGCCCGCGCGGTCGTTGAGGCCGGCCAGGTCGAGGAGTTCGGCCACTTTCGCGCGGCGGTTCGGGCCGGCGACACCGGCCTGCTCAAGGGGCAGCGCGATGTTGCCCGCGGCGGTGCGCTGGCCGAGCAGGGTCCGGTCCGGCGGCAACAGCGACAACTGGCGCCGCGCCTGCCGCAACTGGGTACTGCTCAACGCCATCAGGTTCGTGCCGCCGACGCGGATCGCACCGCGGTCCGGGCGCTCCTGCAGCGCGACGCACCGAGCGAGGGTGGACTTGCCGGCGCCGGCCGGGCCGACCACGCCGAACAACGTGCCGTCGGGCACGTCGAGGGTGACGTCGTCCAGTGCGACGATCGATCCGGTATGTCCGGTGAATGACTTGGTGAGGTTTTCGACTGTGATCATGGTTACTCCCGTGCAGCGCTCGGTGGCGCCAGATCAACGGCGTCATCGGCGTCATCGGCGTGGAAATGTGATCGCCCTGGTTGCGGGCGGGGCGGAATCCGTGGTCGCGAAGGGGTGTTACGCGTCAGCCACGACAGCCCGTAGCGGTACGTCGGCACTGGTCGACCGTCCGGCGGCGAGTGAGATCCACGACTCCTCCATCGAGCCTGGCGTTAGCACCTGCCCGGACTCGGGTGGTTGCTGCGGCTTCGACGGGCCAGGTCCCTCAGCCGCTCTGGATGGGTACGGCTAGTACAACCGATGACATACCCGGATGGCAAGCGGTCAACCGGGTGCACGGACCTACGTCACACGGCGGTCAGGCACCTCAGTGCCGCGCAGGTCAGGCCTTACCGACGGCCCTTACCCCGGACTCGACGGCCATGGCGGCCAGTCGGGTGAAGTCGCCGACGTCGAGTTGTTCGCCCCGCGCGGCGGCGGGCAGGCCAGCGGCGGCGAGCAGTCCGCCGGCCGCGTCGGCCGAACCCGCCCAGCCGGCCAGGGCCGCGCGCAGAGTCTTGCGGCGCTGCGCGAAGGCGGCGTCGACGAGTGAGAACACCACAGCCCGATCGACGTCCGACGACGGCGCGGGCCGCCGGGTGAACGCGACCAGTGCCGAATCGACGTTCGGCACCGGCCAGAACACGGTCCTCGGCACGGTGCCGGCCCGCCGGACGTCGGCGTACCAGGCGGCCTTCACGCTCGGCACCCCGTACGTGCGACTGCCCGGCCCGGCGGCCAGCCGGTCGGCCACCTCGGCCTGCACCATCACCAGACCGGTGGCCAGCGTCGGCACTTCAGCGAGCAGGTGCAGGACGACGGGCACGGCGATGTTGTACGGGAGGTTGG
>DATBCR010000489.1:0-6249 GCA_036270375.1 Pseudonocardiaceae bacterium
GGCCCAGTTGTGGACCGGGCAGGCCATCACCGGACTGGGCGCGGCGGCGATCTTCCCCACGTCGGTGGCGATGCTGGCGGCCGGCACACATACCGTGAAGGCACGCTCGCAGGCCATCTCGGTGTGGGCGGCCGCGCTGACCGGCGCCGGATTCGTGTCACCGGTGCTGTCCGGCCTGATGGCCCGGATCCAGCACAGCGGTGGCGCCGACGCGGGCTGGCGCTGGGCGTTCCTCGCGATGGCCGTGCTGGCCGCGATCAGCGTCGCGACAACGGTGTTGTTGGCCACGAACTCGGCCGCGCCGATCGGCCGGTCGCTGGACATCCCCGGCCAGATCACGATCGCGGTGGCGCTGTTCGCGTTGCTGTACGCCGTGATCCAGGGCGCCGACAGCGGTTGGACCAGCGGTCCGGTGCTGGGCGGTTTCGCCGTCGCCGTGGTGTTCCTCGTCGTGTTCGTGCTGATCGAGCGGCGGGTCACGACACCCCTGATCCGGCTGGAACTGTTCAACAACAGGGTGTTCGTCGGCAGCGCCGTGGTGACGGTCATCGGCATGTTCGCGTACCTGGGCACCGCGTACACGACGAGCATCCGGCTCTCGGCGATCCAGGGCTACTCACCGCTGCTGACGTCGATCGGGTTCATCTGCCTGAACGTGATGGGCGTCGTGCTGTTCCCGGTCAGCTCGCAGCTGCTCCAGCGGTACAACGCGGGACTGACACTCGCGCTCGGCATGGTCGCGATCGGCGCCGGCGACCTGTGGCTGGCGGCGATCCCGGCGACGAACCTGTCCATCGGAGCGGTCGCGGTGCCGCTGCTGATCGTCGGAATCGGCTTCAAACTGGCCGTCACGACGATCACCGTCGTCGCGGTGAACAGCGTCCCCACCGACAAGGCGGGCATGGCCAGCGGCGCGACCAGCATGCTGCGCGACTTCGGCCTCACCCTCGGCCCCGCGATCATCGGCGCGTTCGCGTTGAGCCGCGCGGCCGGCGACATCGCGGCCAAAGTCGCGGCGTCCCCGCCGTTGCAATCCGCGCTGGCGGCCTTCAGCGCAGCCCCGGCAACGGCACCACCCGCCCAACGCGAGCAACTGGCGGCGGCCGTCGGTGCCGTCCACTCCGGACCACTCGGCGCCAACGCGGTGCCCGCCACGGCGACATTGCCGAACGGCCAGACGGTGCCGTTGAACCCACTCAAGGACGTCGCCTTCCACGCGCTGTCCGACGCCTACGCCGTGGGCTACCTCGTGTGCGGAATCTCCGCCCTGGCAGCGGCGATCATCGCCGGCCTGCTGCTCGCCGGCCGCGCCGGCCACACCCACGTCACGGACACGGAGTAATCGGCCTGGCGTCGGCTCAGCAGTGCGGTGCCTGCGCGGGATCCCGGCCCATCGCCGTCCACGCGGCCACGATGGACTGTGTACCGTTCAATGCCGTGCACAACATCGACACCACGCTGTTCGTGTCGGTGCTCCAGACGTCCACCGCGTCGTTGGTGGCGGCGCCGGCGATCAGCCCGCCTCCCGGTTGGACCGCCATGCCGTTGAATGTGCCCGCCGCGCCCTGGATCACGGCCAGCGCCGTGTCGTGCGACACGTCCCACAGCCGTACCGTCGAGTCGTAGTCGCTGGTCGATGCGAGCACATGGTTGCCTGGCAGGAATGCGACACCATCGATCACGCCGTTCTGGCCGGCCATCGGTGTGCCGATCTGCTTGCGGGTCGCGACGTTCCACACCCGCAGGGTGCGGTCGGTGCTGCCGATCGCCAGCAACGAACCGTCCGAACTGAAGGCCAGCGGGGCCGTCACCGTGCCCGGCGAAACCGCGATCTGGCCGACCGGCGTCCCGGTGCGCGCCTGTCGCAGGTCCAGGTATCCGTTGGTCAGCGGTATCGCCAGCAGTTGGCTGTCCGGCGCGAACACGGGCAGGGTACTCGGGTACGGATCCTTTCCCGCATCGTGAATGATGTACGACGTCGTGCTGAGTACCGCCCCGGACGTCACATCCCACTGCCGGACCACAAAGGTGTAGGGCAGCGGGGCGGTTCGCGACGTGATCGCGGCGACCGTCGGACCGCCCGACACCGCCATGGTTCGGCCGTCCGGGCTGAAAGCCACGAAGGTCGGGACCATGCCGCCGCCCAGCGTGAAGGTACGGGTCAACGTGCCCGTGCCGACGTCCCACACCCGCACGGTCCCGTCCTGATCAGCCGCGGCGACACTGCGACTGTCCGCACTGAAGGCGACCGAAGGGGTACCGCCGATGCTGGCAGACAACGTGCGAATCGGCACCCGGCGGCGCGGGTCCCACAGCGTCACCACCTGGCCGCTGCTGGACGCCATGAATAGTCCGTTCGGGCTGAAGGCCACCCCGTTCACCGGGTCGGGCTGAAACAGATAGGTGTTCTGCACATGCCAAAGAATCGCCGTCTGGTCGAGACCGCCGGAGAGCAACGTGTGACCGTCAGCACTGAACGCCACTGATATCACTGCTTGCGTGTGTCCGACCAATGTCATCACCACGGCACCGTCCGAGATCCGCCATAGCACCGTAGTCCGGGCGCGGTCCAATCCCGCGGCGACATAATCGCCGTCCGGGCTGAACACCGCCTGGTCGATGTATTCGCCGCCGCCCTGCGGGGTCAGCACCGGAACGTTCGCGGAAGCGCGCCGCGCGACGTTCCACAGTCGGACGGTGCCGTCCGCGCTGCCGCTGGCCAGCATTGTGTCGTCATGATCGAAGTCGACGCTGGTGACTGACTTCGTATGTCCGGAAAGGACACCGGACAGCGTGCCGGTCGCGGTCTGCCACAACCGGATGTCGCCGTTGACGTCACCGGTCGCGATCAGGGTGCCGTCGTGGCTGATGGCGACGCTGTAGGCGTATGCGGGATCATTGATCGTCCGGGTCTTCTGCCCGGTCGCGACGTTCCACAACGTCACCGAGCCGGAGGCGACCGTCACGAGCGATGCGCCGTCAGAGCTGAACGCGACGGGGCCCGCGTCAACGGGCAGTTTGCGGATGAGCCGATCAGTGCGCACGTCCCACAACCGGAGCGACCGACCCGTGCCGGTCACGGCGAGGACGCGGCCGTCCGGACTGAACTCGACGTCCGGGTTGGTCCCGTCATAACCGGCGAGCTGGACGATCTGCCGGTGCGTTGTCGTATCCCACAGCGTCACAATGCCTTCATACGTCGCCAATGCGGCGATTCCGCCATCTGGGGTGATGGCGACGCGCCACAGCCGGCCGGCCGTTGGACCGAGCGAGCCGGCGTAGGGCGATGTCTGGGCGCTCAACAGCGCGCTGCGTGCCTCCTCGGTGGTGGGCGCCCCCTGCCATGCCGCAAGGGCCAGCAGCATCGACCGGCGCGAGTCGTTGCTGCCCGCGGACAGTGACTCCGCCGCGTACTCGCGAGATTGCGCGACTACCTTCTGGCGCAACGCATCCGCCCGCTGTCCGTTCGCGACCTGCTGCTGCCACAACGCGATCGCGGTGGCGACCATCGTGATCACGACCAGGACGGCCAGCGCGGCGACCCGCCGCCGCAGCCGGCGGGTGTTGAGCCGGACACGCTCGCGCTCCTCGGCCTCCGCCGCGACGCTCGCCCGGACGAAATCACGCTCGATCTCGCTGAGCTGGGCGGCGCGGTCCGCGCGCTGGTCCAGCCACGCACGCAGGCCGGCCAGCCGGGCGCCCGCGTACAGGCTGTACCGGTCGCGGCCCGCGTCCGACCACAGCTTCGCCGCGTCGGAGAGTTGCCGGTGCACGAGCAGGCCCGCGCGATCGGTGTTCAGCCACTCGGTCAGGCGCGGCCAGGCCCGCAGCAGGGCCTCATGGACGATCTCGACGTCGTCGTCCTCGGTGATCGTGACCAGCCGGGTCAGCAACAGACGCTGCAACATGGCATCGGCCCGAGCGTCCCCGCTGGTCAGCGTCGCCCTTGGCACCCGGCGCCGGGTGTCATCGACGTTGTCGCCGACGGCGACCAGCCGCAGTAGCAACGTGCGGGTGATCTGCCGCTCCGGCCCGGACATCGCCGTGTACATCGCCTCGGCGGCCGTCGCGATCGCGCCGCGCACGCCGCCGGACACCCGGTAGCTGGCCAGGGTCATCGTGCGTCCCCGGCGGCCGGCCCAGGTCGCCGCGAGCGCGTAGGCGAGCAGCGGCAGGGCGCCCGGCTCGTAGCCGGAGGGGCCGAGATCGTCCACGATGAGATCGACAAGGCCGGGATCGAGCGTCAGGCCGACCGCGGCCGCCGGTCCCGTGACGACGCAGCGCAGTTCCGGCGGGCTCATCGGGCCGACGAGGAACTGGTTGTCCTGCAGGATCGTGGCCAGGTCCGGCTCGCCGGCACACGCGGGGAAGAAATCCGCCCGCAGCCCAAGCACGACCAGCGCCGCCGGCGCGGTGCGGTGGTCCCCGACCCGACGCGCCGCGGCCAGCAGGGCCTTGAGGAAGCAGGCACGTTCGACGTCGTCCCGGCACTCGGTGAAGATCTCCTCGAACTGATCCACGACCAACAGCACGGGTCCGGCGACGCCGCGCTGGCCAAGTTTCGTGGCGTGGATCCGCGCTGCCTGCCGCACCAGCACGGCGAACCGCTCCGGATGCGCCGACACCTCGGCCAGTGCCGCACCGGCCGGACGGCCCGCCAGTACGGCCATCCGGGTTACCAGTTCGACCAGGGGCCGGCCGCCCGGCCGCACCTGTGCGTACAACCAGTCCGCGGAGCCCTCGACCGGGATGTCGCCGCGAAGCAACGCGGGCACCAGACCGGCGCGCAGCAGCGACGACTTGCCGGCCCCGGACACACCGACCACGAACAGCGGCAGGCCGCCGGCGACCGCGAGCCGGCGCACCAGTTGCGCCGTCAACTGCTCGCGGCCGAAGAACCACCGCGCCTGGCTCACGGTGAACGCCGCCAGTCCCGGATACGGGCACTCCACGGACGCCGGGGGCTCCTCGGCCGACTTGGCTCGTGCCTGTTCTGCCTGCTGCGCGGACACCTGCAGCCGCAACTGCATCAACTCGACCGCCATGCGCTCGGTGCTCTCGGTGTGCGTCTGCTGCGCGATCCGCGTCTCGGCGAGGCGCTGTTCCACCAGTGACAACAGCGCGACGGCCTCATCGACCACCCACGGCTCGCTCGGCGTGTCCGCCGTGGTGTCGGCGGTTCCGCTGATCGCGGCATACAGTTCGGCAGGATTCTCGATCACGAATCGAACCAACTGGTCGGCCAGTTCCGTGCGGCGCTGCGCGGTCCGCGCGTCCGGTGCGTAATCGGCGTCGGTGAGGTAATTGCTGCCGGCGCGTTCCAACAGCCTGTGCAACCGCAGTGGGACGTGAATGTGAATGTCCCGGGTCTGCAGCACGAACGAGTCGATGATCTGCCCAGAAATCACATTGCGCGGGTCGTGGGCCGAGGACTCCGTCCGTTCGCTCACGTCGCCCGCCTCACCATGATTCGCCGGCCGAATACCGACCGTACCAGCGATCGTCACGGCGGCAACTCATTGTCCAACTGTTGGGGTAGACAAATTGTGGTCATCTCCGTCGACGGGAGCCGGTCCACTAGGATGGACGCCTACCGCACCTGCGGAAAGGATGGCGCGTGTTCGAACAGTCGGGCGGGACCAGCCACCCGGCGTGCCGGGTTTTCATCTCGTACGCACAACAGCCGGACGACCCTGGGCATGCCGAGTCGGTCGAGCGATTCTGGATCTTCCTTCGGCAGAACGGCATCGACGCCCAACTGGACCGGATCAGCACAACACAACGGCTGGACTGGGCATTGTGGATGGGCGATCAGATCCGGACGGCCGATTTCGTCCTGATCATCGCGTCGCACGCGTACCGGGAACGGGCCGAGGGCCGCAGCAGCCCCGACGACGGCCGAGGCGTCCAGTGGGAGGCCCGGCTGATCCGGGACGCCTTCTACGGGCATCCGGACCGGTCCGACCGGTTCGTGCCCGTGGTACTGCCCGGCGAGAGCATCGACGGCGTACCCGACTTTCTCGCACCCGCCACGTCCACGGTCTATTACGTGTCCGATTTCACCGTGGCCGGCGCCGAACCGCTCCTGCGCTTCCTGACCGGGCAACACGAGGTCGAGGAACCGGATCTCGGTCCGATCCCGGTGCTGGCCCCACGTACGCTCCGCCCACAACCGTCGGCACCGAAGCGAACCGGCGAGCCGCGCCGCCGGCCGGACACGTCCGTACACAACGAGATCTCCGGGGTCAT
>DATBCR010000490.1:0-3067 GCA_036270375.1 Pseudonocardiaceae bacterium
CCTGCCGCACGCGGAAACCCACACCGTGCTGCTGCCGCACACCATGGCCTACAACGCGTTGGCCGCACCCGCCGCGTTCGGCCGGATCGCTACCGCGCTCGGTGTGCCGGACCCGGCTGCCGGGGTGCACGACCTGATCGCCGGGCTGTCCGGGCCGACGTCGCTGCGCGAGCTGGGCATGGCCGAGGCGGACCTCCGCCATGCCGCGGAGTTGGCTGTCGCCAAGCCTTATCCGAACCCGAGGGCGTTGTCGGAACTGGGAATTCTCGAACTGCTCACCGACGCGTGGCACGGCAGGCGGCCCACGTCCTCCGTCGGACAGACGGTCACGGCCGGCGACTGGCTGACCGAGCAGGTCGTGGCGAGCTTCGCTGCCGCGCCCGATCCACGGTTGCGGGAACTGCTCACCGGGCTGGTCGGGCACCTGCACCGGTTCGTGGTCGAGCACGACGTGACCGAGTCGGAATGGTTGCGCGCCATCGACTTCCTCACCCGAACCGGGCAGCTGTGCGACGACAAGCGCCAGGAGTTCATCCTGCTGTCCGACACCCTCGGCGTCTCCAGCATGGTCGACCTGCTGACCAACTCCCGCACCGGCGACACCACGCCGTCCGCAGTGCTCGGACCGTTCTATGTGGACGGACCACCGGCCCGCGCGCAGGGCGACGACATCGCGGACGGCTTGGCCGGCACACCGCTGTGGGTGGACGTGCTGATCACCGACCGGCACGATTCCCCTGTGCCGCAAGCGGTTGTCGACGTCTGGCAGTCCAATTCGGACGGTTTCTACGACGTCCAGCTGCCCGACCTGGACGGCCCGGTGCTGCGGGCGCGCTTCGGGACCGATGACGATGGACGGCTGCGGTTCTGGACGATTCTGCCGTCCGCGTACCCGATCCCGGAGGACGGCCCGGTCGGCGAGATGCTGAACGCGACCGGCCGGCATCCGTACCGCGCGCCGCACCTGCACTTCATGATCAGCGCCCCCGGGCATCAGCGACTCGTCACCCAGCTTTTCGTGGCCGGCGGCGATTACCTCGACTCCGACACGGTTTTCGGCGTCAAACCGGAACTCGTCGTCGACTTCGAGCGTCAGCAAGGCCCGACGCCGGACGGCCGGCACATCGACGGCACGTGGTGTTTTCTCGCGTACACCTTCCGCATCGCCGGCCAGGAGGGTCGATGAACGACTTCGACACGGACGTGCTGGTCGTCGGCAGCGGACCGGCCGGCGGTTCGGCCGCGCTGATGTTGGCCACGGCCGGTGTGCGCGCGCTGCTGGTGACCAAGTACGGCTGGCTCGCGAACACGCCCCGCGCGCACATCACCAACCAGCGCACCCTGGAGGTACTGCGTGATCTCGGCCTGGAACAGGAGGCGCTCGCGGCCGGCACGCCGTCGTCGATGATGGGCGACACCGTGTTGTGCACCGCGCTGGCCGGCGACGAGATCGGCCGGATCCGGACGTGGGGCACCAGCGACCGGCTCGCCACCGAATACGCGGCGGCCAGCCCGTGCGGCATGATCGACCTGCCACAGACGTACCTGGAACCGATCCTGGTCACCAATGCCGCCGCCCGTGGCGCGAAGGTCCGGTTCGACACCGAATTCCTTTCCCTGACACAGGATTCGGACGGCGTCACCGCGCGGCTGCTGGACCGGGTGCGTGGCGACGAGTTCACAGTGCGCGCCCGCTACCTGATCGGCGCGGACGGCGGCCGCAGCCTGGTGGCCGAGCAGGTCGGGCTGCCGATCGCGGGGCGCAGCGGCAAGGCCGGCAGCATGAACATCGTGTTCAACGCCGACCTGTCCAGTTATGTCGCGCACCGGCCGAGCGTTCTGTACTGGGTGATGCGGCCCGGCGCGCATCTCGGCGGCATCGGCATGGGCCTGGTCCGGATGGTGCGGCCGTGGCACGAATGGCTGCTCACCTGGGGTTACGACATCGAGCAGCCGCCGCCGGAGGTCAGCGCGGACACGGCCAGGGAGATCGTGCTGGACCTGATCGGCGATCCGACCGTGCCGGTTGAGATCACGTCGACATCGCTGTGGACCGTGAATCACAGCTATGTCACCGAATACTCGGCCGGGCGGGTGTTCTGCGCGTGTGACGCGGTGCACCGGCATCCGCCGTCGAACGGCCTCGGCTCGAACACGTCGGTGCAGGACGCGTACAACCTGGCGTGGAAGCTGGCGATGGTGATCCGCGGCCAGGCCGGGCCGGGCCTGCTGGACAGCTACACGGCGGAGCGGGCGCCGGTCGGCAAGCAGGTGGTGGACCGGGCGAACCTGAGCCGGGACCAGTTCGGCCCGATCTTCGCCGCGCTGGGCATGACCGAGGGCGGCGATCAGGCCGCGATCACCGCCGGACTGGCCGCGTGCCGGGCGCCCGGACCGGACGGACGGGCACGGCGCCGGGCGCTGGACGACGCGATCGCGTTGAAGAACTACGAGTTCAACGCGCACGGCGTCGAACTGAACCAGCGCTACGAGTCGTCCGCCGTGCGGCCCGACGACGCGGCACCCGAGACGTGGCCGATTGATCCAGAACTGTTCCACCAACCGACCACCCGACCCGGCGCCCGACTGCCGCACGTGTGGCTCGTCGATGAGCGGGAACGGCGGATCTCCAGCCTGGACCTGGTCGGCATGGGCTCGTTCACCCTGCTCACCGGCCTGTCCGGGACGATGTGGCCGGCCGCCGCCCAGCGGTGCGCGATCGATCTGGACCTGCCGTTGCGCGCGGTCGTGGTTGGCGGCGACGGTGCCCGGGACGCCTACGGTGACTGGGGCCGACTGGTGGCGGCGGAACTCGACGAGGACGGGTGTCTGCTCGTCCGGCCGGACGGTTACGTCGCGTGGCGCCGATCGACCGCACCGGACACGCCGTCGGCCGCCTATGGTGAGTTGCGGGCGGCACTGCTGTCGGTGCTGAGCCGAACCCAAGAACCGCTGATACCGGAAGGAGCGCGACATGCCGCAGCCGGAGGGCGCCGCACTGGCGGACATTCGTGAACGGCGGGACAAGCTGAGGGCCGAATACCTGAAGCCGGCCGGCGAGCGACCC
>DATBCR010000491.1:0-11254 GCA_036270375.1 Pseudonocardiaceae bacterium
CCGCTGACACCGGCACCGAACCCGACGTGATGCCGGTGACCTGCGTGGAGTCCGTCGGCACCGTGTAACCCACGGTGGCCGACGGGGCCAGTGGGACGCTGGACGCCGACGCGTTCGGGACCAACTGAACATCCGTCATCACAGCCGAGCGGGCGTCCACGTAGAACGAACTGCTTGCGGCGCCGGTGTTGTTCACCGTCACCGTGACCGTGCTCGGCTTGCCGGCCGCCAGCACCGTCTTCGCGCTGGTCGGCACGCCCGATGCCTTGACGTCCACCACATTGAACCGCAGCTTTCCGCTGAATGGCTGTTGGGTGCTCGCGCCGCTCACCGAGTTGGCGAAGACGACCACGAACTCCCACCGGCCGGGCAACGGGTTTCGCTTGTAGCCCTGCAGTGACTGGCCGAACTGACTCGGCGCACCGTTCTGGTCCACCGCAACGACATTCGTGGACTGGCTGACGATCTGGCCGTCCGGGCTCACCAGGTAACCCGTCGTGTTGGTGTTCGGGTTTCCTTGCAGGGTCACGCTTACCGTGACGTTCTTCTCGCCGGACGGGACGTCGAAGCGGAACGTGTTGGTCTGCGCGGGGCCGCCGCCACGGCCGTTGCCGCCCTGCAGGACGCCTGCGAAGTTTCCATGTCCATTGTTGGGCACCAGGCTGCGCAGCACGACCGGCACCGCGTGGTGCTGCTGGTCGTTCGAGTCCACCTCGACCGCGGCGGCCATGTCGCCGGGCTGGTTCGGGGTGTGCACCGCGACGTGCAGCGTGCCGGTCTGGCCGGGGGCCAGGTGCAGCGCGCCACCGGTCACGGTGCCGAAGTTGGTGTAACGGGTGGTCTTGAACTCGAAGTTGACCGGACCGTCGAAGCCCGCGGTCGTGTGCAGGCTGTAGATGATCGCGGTCCACGTGCCGGCTACCGGCGTGTGCACGTCGACGTGGCCGAAGTCCGGTCCGACGCCGGTCTGCGGCAGTGAGTAGCCGACGAACGTGCCGGTCGGGTCGAGCAGCACCAGGGTGCACGGGGCACCGGTCGGGTTGGACCACGCGATCGAGCCGTCCAGGTGGTCCGCGCCCGCCGGCACGGTGAACTGCTTGGTGACGTTGACATCCGGCGCGCCACCGCGGCTTGCCATGGTGGCCGGCAACCTCGTGTTGAGGTTGATGCTGCCCTGCAGGTCGGTCAGCGTCTGCGACAGGTTCCGGCCGTGCGCGGTGACGGTCTGCGCGCCCGCGCCGACGTTCGTCACGGTCAGGTCGAACTTCTGGGCGCTGTTGGGGTTACCCGTGGCGTCCAGCTGGGACGAGCCGAACAGCAGCCCGTTTCCTTGTGCCGTCGGCGAACCGTTGGCGTCCGAAATGGACATCGCGGCCTGCACGGCGCCCAGCGCGTTGAGCAGACCGTCGCCCTGGCGCTGGGCCGGGTCGAGTTCGTCCGTCGTGGTGCTGGTGATGATCTGCTTGATCAGGGCCGGGGTCGGCTTCGCGCCGTTGTGGGTCCGCGCGTAGGCCTGGATCACCAGGGCCGCCGTGCCCGCGGTCAGCGGGGACGCCTGGCTGGTGCCGCCGAACGCCTGGATCGGCGACGCGGAGCCGTTGAACGCCCGGCACCCGAGGTGTTGGGTGACGTTCGTCGAGCACAGTGCCCAGCCGAGGTCACCGGGGGCCATCAGGTCGTAAACCCGGCCGTTCTGGGTGAAACCGCTGGAACTGATCGCGGACACGTTGTTGCTGACGAACTTCCCGTTGAACCCGGGCAGGTTGTCCCAGGTCTGCGCCATGATCTGGTACGTGCTGGACGCGCCTGCGCTGATGATGTTCGGGTCGCTCGCCGGGCTGTCCACCGAGTTGGCGAAACCGGCGTCACCTGTGCTGTTCACGACGGTCACGCCCGCGGCCACCGCCGCGTCGTTGGCCAGGCTGAACGGGTCGGTGTTGCTGTCGGGGTACGGGTTCGCGCCGAGGGACTCGTTGATCACGTCGACGTGGTCGGTGTTGACCGCGTAGTCGATGGACTGCACGACACCCGATGTGGAGCCGAAACCGTTGGACGCGATGACCTTCAGGCCGACGATGGACGCGCCAGGCGCCATGCCGAGGACCCGGATGTTGCAGCCCGGTGGCAACGGCTGGGCCGGGCTGACGAAGTTCGCCAAGTCATACGTCTGGCGGCCCTGCGCGGCGATGGAACTGGCGTCGCCGAAGGCTTCCCGGTCGTCGTTGGGGGCGGCGAGGCCCTCACCGGTGAAGTCCTGGTTGTCGATGAAGACGTGGGTGCCGTCGGCGCGGATGAAGTCCGGGTTGTTCGGGTCGACACCGTCGGCCAGGTACGCGACCTTCACGCCGGCACCGGTGGCGAGGTGCTGGGCCGACGGCGTGCTCGGGTCGCCGAACGCGTCGTGGGTGACCTGCAGCGCCTCCGGCTGCAGCAACGGCTTGCTCGGGTCCGATGGGCAGGTTCCCCCGCTGATGGCCGGCGTCGCGGCGGCCTTGCCGGCCGCGGCCGGGGCACTGGTGGACGCGATCCGGAACGGCAGGTCGGGCACGATCGCCGCGACGGTCGGATCGGTGGCCAGGTGGGCACTCTCGGCCGCGGTCATCCGCGCGGAGAACCCGTTGATCACGCTGAACTGGCTGACGTGCGTGGCACCGGTCTGCTTCACCTGGTCGACCAGTGGGCGCTGGTCGGACTGGGTGGCGGCGGCACGGCGCTGGTTGTTGCCCTTGGTTGGTGGGGCCTCCGGATGCTGGTTGCGCAGCAGCACGATCACAGGCTTCTGCGGCCCTTGGGACAGCTCGGCGATGAGCTGCGGGGTCAGCGGCTGCGGACCTGCCGCCGCCGCGGCCATCGGGGGGATCGCCCCGACGACCGCGAACGCGGTGCCGGCGGCCACCATGGCCGCGGTGAGTGTCCGAATCCGCATTTTTCTCAGATTCATCCGTACCTCTGGTATGCAGGGGACGTCCCCCGCTGGGACATCGGCCACACCTTCAGTCACGACGGGCCCCGTTTCAAGCGACGAACGTCTGGTTTTCGACGTGCGCGTGCTGCGACGATCTTGATACGGACC
The DNA here is from genome assembly GCA_036270375.1 of Pseudonocardiaceae bacterium. Taxonomy (GTDB): domain Bacteria; phylum Actinomycetota; class Actinomycetes; order Mycobacteriales; family Pseudonocardiaceae; genus DATEPR01. Next base: position 3,074 of record DATBCR010000491.1, read on the forward strand.
GTAGCGGACACATCGCGACCGCGCTCGGCGAGCCGTTATTCCGGGTCAGCCGCCGCCCACGCCTCGACCATGTGCCGAGCGATGGAAATGCCGCCGGGCAGGCCGAAACCGTCCACCGCGCCACCGGCCGCGACGGCCTCGCGGACGCGTGCCCTGCTGACCCAATGGGCCTCCTCGATCTCGCCGTCCGCGAGGCGCAGCGGGGCCGAACGGTCGGCGACCGCGGTGAAGCCGATCATCAGCGAACGGGGGAACGGCCACGGCTGGTTGCCGAGGTAACGCACGTTCCGGACGTCGACGCCGACCTCCTCGGCGATCTCCCGGACGACACAGTCCTCAAGCGACTCCCCCGCCTCGACGAAACCCGCGAGTACCGAATAGCGGGCGGGTGGCCAGGTCGGCTGGCGGGCCAGCAGCACGTGCTCGCCGTTCACGCCGACCTCGTCGTGCACGAGGCAGATCACGGCCGGGTCGGTGCGCGGGTACTCCTCCCGCTCGCAGCCGGTGCACCGGCTGGCCCAGCCGGCCCGCACGAAGTTCACCGGCGAGCCGCACTTGGCACAGAACCTGCCGACGCGGTGCCAGCCGAGCACTGCCATCGCGGTGGTGAACACGCCCGCGTCGGTGGCGTCGAGCAGGGCGCCGACCGACCGGAGGTCCAGCCACTGTTCCTCGTCGGTCGGCTCCGGCGGCGCCCAGACCCGCCATGTGGGCACGTCGGTCTGGCCCTCGCGGTCGTGCCGCAACGCCCAGTAGCCGACGCCGTCCTCCTCGCCGACGAGTACGGCACCGGTCGGCGGGGTCTCGGCGACATCGCCGGCACGGTGGTAGATCAGCTTGGTGCCGGCGGCCCGGACCGGGACGCAGCCGGCCTTGTCGACCAGCAGCAGCCGGCCGTCCGGCCACAGCTTCGCCTGGCGTTCCGCGTTGTCCAGCAACATCTCGCGCCGGTCCACGGTGCCCCTGGAAAGCAGTGGCGTTTCCAATAACCGGAACGGCTCAGTCACGGCAGTTCGACGCCGCCGATGGCGGCCAGTTGAGTCGACAGCGCCTCAGCGTCGCCGACCACGACGCCGGTGAATGCGGTCGGCGCGAAGAACTCCAGCGCCACCTCCGCCACGTCGTCCACGGTCACCGCCGCCAGCCGGTCCGGATGGCCGCGCAGCCAGTCCGCGTCCAGGCCGAGGCCGGCCAGGGTGACCAACTGCGATGCCAGGCCGGACTGGGACGACGTGCTGATCAGCAGCGAGCCGATCGCGTACTGCCGCACCGACTCCACCTCGGCGTCGGTCGGCGGAACGAGACCGAGCCGGCCCAGCTCGTAGCGGGTCTCCCAAAGCGCGGCCGCCGTCACGCCGCTCGCGGTGTCGGCGTCCACGAGCAGGCTCGCGCCGCTCGGCGTGAACTCGAGGTAGGAGCGGGCGTGGTACGTGTAACCCTTGTCCTCGCGGATGTTCTCCACCAGGCGCGACGAGAAGTACCCGCCGAAGGCCAGGTTCGCCATCTGCTGCGCGGCATAGCGCGGATCGGTGCGGGACACCGCGCGGGCCGACAGCCGCAGCTGGGACTGCACGGCGCCGGGCCGGTGCACCAGCAGCAGGTTGCCGCCGACCACTTCGGGCAGCGGGGCCATCTCGGTCGCCGGGGTGTCCGACCGCCAGCCGGCCAGCGCATGGTTGACGAGCTGCCGCACGCCGTCCGGGTCGACGTCGCCGACCAGGACCAGCACGGAACCCCGTGGTACCACCGACTTCCGGTGCAGTTCGCGGACCTGCTCCGGCGTCACGTCGGCGACGTCGGCGGCCTCCGGCATCTCGTGCGCGAACGGGTGGTCGCCGTATCGCCTGCGCTGCAAGGCTTTCCGGGCGATCATGCCGGGCTGCGCCTCGGACATGGTGATCCGCTCGACCAGCCGGTCACGTTCCCTGGCCACCTCGTCGTCGGCGTAGGCGGGCGCGGTGAGCACGTCGGCCAGCACATCGAGCAGCCGGCCCAGGCCGCTGGCCAGTGCGCTGCCGCCCATGGAGAAGCGTTCCGGGTCGACGCCGGTGCCCAGTTCGCCGCCGACCATCGCCAGGTCGGTGTCCACCTGCACGCGGCTGCGGCGAGCGGTGCCGGTGAGCACGGTCTCGGCGAGCAGTTCGGCGCGGGCCGGGTGGGTCTTCTCGGTGCCGCCGAACGGGATGCGCAGGCGCAGCTCGACCATCGGCACGGCGGGCTTGCGGACCACGAGCAGCCGCAGACCGTTGTCCAGCACGGTGTCCAGGGTCTGCGGTGTGGCGGACACGCGGTGCTCGCCGAGCGGGGGCAGCGGGCGCGGGCCGCGTTCGGTGTGGCCGATCTGCTCTGCCGAGCGGTGGGTGGTCGTGGTCATTCGGCACCTCCGGCCGGGGTGGACTCGGTCGTGGCGCCGTTGGCCGGCGTCAGGATCAGGACGGCTCGGGAGTCCGGGCGCATGGCCTTCGCGGCGGCGGACACGTCCTCCGCGGTGACCCGTGCGACAAGGTCGGGCAGTTCGCCGAGCAGTTGCGGGCGGCCCTGCAACAGTTCAAGGCCGCCGTACGCCAGCGTTCTGGAGACGATCCGGTCGTTGTCGCGGTGCAGGCCCGCGGTCCAGCGGGCGGTCACCCTTGCCAGTTCCTCGGCGTCCGGACCGTCGGCGGCGATCAGTTCCAGCTCCTCGTCCAGCACCGCGAGGACACGGTCGGCGGACACGTCGTCGGTGTGCACGGCGGTGAAGGTGAACGTGTCCGGGTCGCGGGCGTCCAGCGGGGCACCGAACAGGCCGGTGCCGGTGCCGACGTCGTTGACCAGCGCGTCCTTGTGCACCATGCGCTGCTGCAGGCGCGCCGAGTCGCCGTCGGTGAGGACCGAGGACAGCACGACGTAGGCGAGGTAGCTGTCCAGCTCGGCGACCGGGTCGGGCAGCCGGTAGCCAACCGCGAGCGCGGGCAGCGGGGCGTGCTGGTCGCTGTGCTCGGCACGCAGCTCGGCGGTCGGCCGGGGCTCGTCGAAGCTCGGCCGGACGGGCATCGGGCGGGCCGGGACATCGCCGAAGTGCCGCTGTACCAGGTCTTCCGCGGCGTGCGCCTCGAAATCGCCGGTCACGGTCAGCACGGCGTTGCCCGGCGCGTAGAACGTGTCGAAGAACGAGGCGCAGTCGTCGAGGCTAGCTTGCTCGAGTTCGGTGAAGTCGCCGTAACCGTTGTGCGCGTTGGGGAACGTCTGGTACAGCACGGATGGCAGCAGGATCCACGGGAACCCGCCGTACGGCCGGTTCAGCACGTTGAGCCGGATCTCCTCCTTGACCACGTCGACCTGGTTGCGCAGGTTCTCCTCGGTGATCCTCGGCGCGCGCATCCGGTCCGCCTCCAGGAACAGCGCGCGTTCCAGCGCGGCCTTCGGCAGCACCTCGAAGTAGTCGGTGTAGTCCGGATGGGTCGAGCCGTTGAACGTGCCGCCCGAGGACTGGATGTGGCGGAAGTGCGCCAGCTTCTCCAGACTCTCGCTGCCCTGGAACATGAGATGTTCGAACAGGTGCGCGAAACCGGTGCGGCCCTGCGGTTCGGACCGGAAGCCCACGTCGTAGTGCACGCTGACACCGACCACCGGAATCGACCGGTCCGGAGCGAGCACGACGCGCAGGCCGTTGGCAAGGGTGTACCTGTGCAGCTCGGGCGAAGGCATGAGACGAGCCTACGTGGTCGGCATCGCGGCTGGATTACTCGGCGCGTTCGGCCGGATCAGCCGGATGCCCCCGAGATCACCCGGATGCGTGTGGCCGGTCGACCGGACGCATGTGCGCGGACGAGTCCTCGAACCAGTCGACGCCGGTCGCCTCCGGGTCGTTCGGGGACGGGGCGCGGCTCTCACCGGGGTAGACCTCGTCGCGATCGGCCGCACTGGACCGGAAACGGGCGGCCAGGCGTCCGGAGCCGAGGCCCTTCGAGCCTCTGGTGGTGGCGCGGCTGGTGCTCGGTTCGAGTGGGCGGCTGGAATCGGCGTCAAGGTCCTTGGCGGGTCGGCCGGACTTCATCGGGCCGACGACCTTGATCGACCGGCCGGTCGGGCCGGCGGCTCGGTCACCGGGGGTTCGGGGTGTTCGGTTGCGGATGCGGAAGATCTGGTAGCCGCAGACACCGCCGATCGCGGTGGCCAGGACCAGCAGCAGGAAGGCGACCCGGTGGGACAGGCCAGATGAGTCGCCGGGGGCCGCGTCCGCCGGTTCGAGCACGGTGTCGCCGTTGAAGCTGGCCGGCACGAGCACGTCGACGGCCTCGCCGGTCTGGTGGCCGCAGCCGTCCAGCTTCGCGAGGTGGGTCTGGCCGTCCAGGACGAACGCGACCGTGTCGGTGGTGTCCGTGCCCTGGCAGGAGGCCGTGGTCCGCACCGTGGCCCGCGCCTGCCGGTCGCCGCTGGTCGCGGACCGGTGCGAACCCGCGTAGCCGGCCAGAATCCAGAGCGCGATGACCACGATGGCCACGCACCCGAGCCCGACGGACACCAGGATGAGGCGCCGCCTGGCCGGTCCGTGTGCAACCGTCACGGGTACGAGGATGACAGACGCGGGCGCGGAACACCCCGTCGCGGGTGCTGCCGGGTGACGGGCGACCGGTCGTCTCAGCCGGTGCCACCTGCCGGTGCGACCTTGCTGACCTGCACCGTTCGGCCGCCGTTGGTCACCGAACCGGTGACGACGACCACGTTTCCGTTGGCCGGGAGTTGTTGTCCGATACCGGACAGGTCCAGCGCCACGGTCTGACCGTCGGCCTCGACGAGCGTGGCCTGGGTGCCGTTCAGGTTGATGACGGTGCCGGTGTCGTGCACCTGGGGCACGCGGACCGTGACCGCCGCGCCGTTCTTGACGACCACCTCGACGCGTTCGCCCGGCTTCAGGTCGGTGACCGCCTTGGCGCCGCCCGCGATCTTGGTGCTGGCGGTGGTGAGGGTGACCTGGGGGCCGCTGTCTGGTGTGACGGTCAGTTGGGTGCCGCTGACCGAGCCGACCGTGCCGAGCAGCACGCTTTCGCCGGGCGCGAGCTTGGCCTGGCCGTTGCCTTTGGCCTTGGCTTTGTGGCCGTGGCCGGCTTTCGGGGTGCCGGTGGCCGGGGCGGAGGCGGCCGTGTTGGTCGGGGTGGGGGTCGAGGCCGGCATGGCCACGACGATGCCGACGACAAGGCCGACGATGGCAAGGATCAGGACGCCCGCGCCGATCAGTGGGCCACGGCGGCGCCAGACCGGCGTGTGCCAGACCTGCGGTGGCGGGAGCGGGCCGGCCTGGCCGATGTGCATCGTCGGCTGGGGCGGTTCGTGCGGTAGCTGTTGGGTGGCGTTCGGGTCGAAGGGGTCGAACGGCTCGTCCATGTGTCCCACGTTCGGGGTGCGACCTGAACGGACCCTGAAGTCCCGGCGGGTTTCAGCGACCGTTCAGCCCGGGCCGCCCCAGAATGGGCTGGTGACGAAAGCGCGCATCCTGGTCATCGAGGACGCCGAGGCGATCAACGTGGCGGTGTGCGCCGCGCTGCGGGACAACGGGCTGGACGCGCTCGGCCGGGGTGACGGCCGGGAGCTGGAGCAGGACCTGCAGCGGTTCCGGCCGGACCTGGTGGTCCTGGACGTGATGCTGCCAGGCCGGGACGGCTTCGGGCTGCTGGACGTGGTCCGGCGGACGACGAACGCCGGTGTGGTGATGCTGACCGCGCGGGACGGCGTGCCGGAGCGGTTGCGCGGGCTGCAGGGCGGCGCGGACGACTACGTGGTGAAACCGTTCGTGCTGGCCGAGTTGGTGGCAAGGGTGGTGGCGGTGCTGCGGCGGTTGGGGCGGACACCGTCGACGGTGCAGGTTGGCGACCTCGTGGTGGACGCCGAGTCCGGTGTGGTGATGTTCGGCGGTTCGGTGGTCGACCTGACGGCGACCGAGTTGCGGCTGCTGGAGTATCTCGCGGCGCAGCGGGGCCGGGTGGTGAGCAAGACGCAGATCCTCACCGCGGTGTGGGGCTACGAGGATTACGACCCGAACCTGGTCGAGGTGCATGTGAGCGCGCTGCGCCGGAAACTGGAAGCGCACGGCCCACGGCTGCTGCGCACGGTGCGCGGCCTCGGGTACGTGCTGCGGACGGAGGATCCTTGACAAGCGCCGGCCCGACGCCAGGGCGGTTGCGCACCGGCTCGCTGCGGCGTCGGGTGACGGTGCTGGTGATGGTGTTGCTGGCCGCGATACTCGTGGGCGTCGTGCTGGTGGTGAGCGCGGTGTTCGCGGCCGAGACGAATCGCGACCTCAATGCGGTGCTCCTTGACCACGAGCGGATCGCGGCGACCCTGGCCAAGCAGCGGGTCACCCCGCAGGCGCTGATCAACCGCGTGGACAGCGACAGCGTGCGCGCCGGGCTGGTGCTGGTGGACGGGCGGACGTTCGGGACCCTGCCGAACCGCGCTGACGATCCGGCCGGCACGAAGCACGTGAGCACAACGCTGACCACGCCCGGCATGCTGAACGGGGCACGGTTGACGCTGGTCGTGTCGACGTCCGCGATCGTGCAGGCGCAGCTACAACTGCGGCGGGTGTTGCTGTTGGTCGGGCTGATCGCGCTGGCGCTGACCGGGATCGTCCTGATCGTGATGATCCGGCTGGCGTTGGCGCCGTTGGACGTGATGACCGGCCTGGCCAGATCCATCGCAAGGGGTGGGCGTGGCCGGCGGCTGTCACCGACCCGCCCGGAAACCGAGTTGGGCCGCACGGCAGCGGCGTTCGACGACATGCTGGACGCGCTTGAGGGGGCCGAGCACCAGGCGAGGGTGGCGGAGGCGGCGTCAAGGGCGTCGGAGGAGCGAACGAAGAAGTTCGTCGCGGACGCGGCACACGAGTTGCGGACACCGATCGCGGGCGTACAGGCGGCGGCGGAGGCGGTGCTACAGCAGTCACCGGAGGCCGGCCAGGAGGAACGGGACCGGTTGCATCTGTTGCTGGTACGGGAATCCCGGCGCGCCGGCCAGTTGGTGAACGACTTGCTGGACCTGGCACGGATCGACGCCGGGGTCGAGCTGAACACGGCGCAGGTGGATTTGCGGGCGCTGGCGGACGCGCAGGCGGAGCGGATCCGGGTACTGGCACCGGAGCTGACGGTGTGGGTGGACGGGCCGCAGGTGCTGGTGTGGGTGGACGAGGCGCGGATAACCCAGATCGTCGCGAACCTGCTGGACAACGCGAGACACGCGACCCGGCCGGACGGTCACGTGGGCGTGTGGGTGCGGCGCGGGGGGCGGTTCGCGGAACTGGTGGTGGTGGACGACGGGCACGGAGTGCCGGCAGCGGATCGGGAACGAATCTTCGACCGGATGGTCCGATTGGACTCGGCCCGGGACAGGGTGTCGGGCGGGTCGGGCTTGGGGCTGCCCATCGCGCGGGGTTTCGCGCGAGCACACGGCGGGGAGCTGACGTGCGAGGAACCGGCGCCCGGGGACGCGGGGGCGGTGTTCCGGCTGGTGCTGCCGATACGAGTGGACCCGACGGCCACGACGGACCGAATGCCGACGGACTGGATGACCAGAGACCAACAAACCACGCTCCAACCGTGACGGCGGCGCCGGTCGTAGAACTGGCATGGGTCTAGGGAGCGTGGCATCGTGCGCTGTGGCGCTGGTCACAAGGGCATCGAGGGCTGTTGATCAACTGTGGGCCGGCTGTGAGTCGTTGAGAATAATCTCGCAGTGTCGACACCTGACGTTCGCAAGGTATGATGCACACGTGCCGTTATCGCCACAGCACGCCGCGTCCGCACTCGGCTGGCGCGGCGTCGTCGTTCCCGACGTGGGCGTCCTGGGTTACCGGGTGTCTGCCGTGGTCCGGGTCCACGATGAGGTGGATCGCTGGCGCCGGTCGAATGGGTGGCCGCCCCAGCCCGATCGGTCGTGGTTCCGTACCTGGTTCGATCCTGGGCCGCTGGACCGTACGCCGCTGCCCGCGGTGCAACTGCTCGGCATCCTGGTCATCGAATCGGAGCCGGAGCGGGCGCTGACCGCATGTGGCACGCTCATCAGCCTGGCTCCGTGCGCTGTCGTGCTGCCGGAACCGGTGCTGGACGATCCGTGGCCGTTGAGCGAATTGGACTATTACGGCGTCGGCGTCGTCGGCGGTACGGACGAATCGGGCGGCAAGGTCGTGGTGCCGCCGGAGGATCGGTC
>DATBCR010000492.1:0-3246 GCA_036270375.1 Pseudonocardiaceae bacterium
GGATTCGGTATCTCCGAAGCCTTCAACCAGGCCAACTCGATCCGCAACGCCAACAGCACGACGCAGAAGCAGGCGTTGGACCTGTTGTTCAGCACGACCACCGGCGCGGGATTCACGATCCTGCGCAGCATCATCCCCTCCGGCAGCGACTCGATCGAGCCGAAGGCGCCGGCCGGCCCATCCGCGCCGCCCACCTATGTCTGGAACGGCAACGACAACGCCACCGACCAGGGACAGTTGTGGTTGGCGCGACAGGCGAAGCAGGGCTACGGCGTCACGAACTTCTACAACGACGCCTGGAGCGCGCCGGGGTTCATGAAGACCAACAACACCGACACGAACGGTGGCTCGTTGTGCGGCACCACGGGCGCGTCGTGCGGGTCGGGGGACTGGCGCCAGGCCTACGCGAACTACCTGGTCCAGCACGCGAAGTTCTGGGCATCGGTCGGGCTCACCCCGGCCGAGGAGGGTTTCGTGAACGAGCCGTCGCTGACGGCCAGTTACGCCAGCATGCTGGTGAACCCGGCGCAGGCCACCAGCTTCCTGTCGGTCCTCGGCCCGACGATGAAGGCCGCCGGGCTGTCGACGAAGGTCACGTGTTGCGACACCCTCGGCTTCAACCTGCTGCCCAGCTACGTCAGTTCGTTGGCCGGCAACCAAACCGCGAACTCGGGTGTCGGGGTGTTCACCAGCCACGGCTACTCCGGTGCGCCCACGTCCCAGATCAACGCGGGCGGCCGGTCGGTGTGGGAGTCCGAGTGGTCGGTGAACGGCAGCACATTCGACACCTCGTGGGACGACGGCAGCCAGAGTTCCGGGTTCACGTGGGCGCAGCGTGTCGCCACCGGCATGACCCAGGCCGATCTCAGCGCGTTCCTATATTTCTGGGGTGTCAGCTCGACCAGCCATGACAGTTCCCTGATCGGGCTGAACGGCTCGACGTTGACGCCGACCAAGCGGTTCTACGCGCTGGCCAGCTACAGCCGGTTCATCCGCCCGGGCGCGACCCGTATCGCGGCCAACAGTGGGAGCGGCACCCTGAGCGTGTCGGCGTACCGGAACACCGATGGTTCGGTCGCGATCGTGGTCCTCAACACTGGCACGAGCGCCGCGTCGGCCGCGTTCACGGTGGCCAACACCGGCCTGTCGAGCGGGACGGTGACTCCGTTCCTGACCAACGGAAGCAGCAGCATCGCCGCACAGACAGCCATACCACTCAACGGAAGCGCGTTCACCGCGACGATCCCGGCGCGATCCCTCGTCACCTACCGGATCACGCACTAGGTGCCGGGGCGACCGTCAGTTGGTCGACCCGGGCTACGCCGTGATTCGAAACGGCGAACAGGGTGATGGAGTTGGCACCAGCGTTCAGATGGACCTGAAGGGACGAATGCCGATATGTGTCGAATCCACCGGTGATCGGGAACGATTCCGATGTCGTGATGATGGTGCCGTTGACGGACAGCCCCATCGGCCGATTGGTGACGCCTGGAAACAGGCCGGACTGGAAGGCATAGCGCCAGTCCACTGTGTATAGTCCGCGCACCGGAGCGACGACGTTGGTGAACGTCATGGTGCCCTTCGTCGAATAGGCCATGTCCACGACCCGCTTGCCCGGTGATATCGAGCCCGAGGAAGGTCCGAGCAGCCGGGGAAACCAGGCGGTCAGTCGCTGGAACCAGTCGAACCCGCCCAGCAGCGCGTCCTTCGCGTAGTACACCGTGCCGTTGCCGGACGGCACGCCGGCGACACCGCCGCCGGTCCCGATCGGCGGCGGTGTCCTGGTGGCGTCTTCCGATGTCCGCGCGGATTCACCGGCCGGGTTCACCGCGGTGACCTGATAGAAGTAGACGGGCGTATCGCTGAGGTTCGGGTCCCGGTAGGTCGTGCCGGTGGTCGCCACGATCGGCCTGCTACCTTCGGCACCGGATGTGGTGGCGCGGTAGAGGCGATAGCCGGTTGCGCCAGGGCTCGCCGACCAGGCGATGGTGATCGACGAATCACCGCCGGCCGTCAGTTCTTCGCCGGCGGGCGCGGGTGGCACCACGGTGCCGGCGTCGGCATCTGGGCCGGCCAACAGCGCGACCGCCGCCACCACAGCGAGTGCGGCCCCGGTGCGCCGACGAAAGCCCTGTTTCACGGCCGTGCGCCCGACGCCGCCGGATCGAGCGCGGCGGTGAGGAACACGTCCTCGACAGACCGGACCATCGACTCCATCTCGGCCGGTGACAGGCGATGGGTGTCCGCGCACAGCAGATAGTCGAACGCGTCCGGTACGTCGTTGACGTGGAAGAACACGCTGTGGTCGTAGTTTTCCAGCGGTTGTTCCCAGCGGACCGTGCCGCGTTCGCGTGCGGCCGCCAGTTCGGACTCGGTCGGCATGACGTCCAACGGTGGCGTCGCCAGATGGGCGCGGCGCCGGTCGTTGAAGCAGACGTCGACGTGTACGTCCTCGCCGCGTTCCCGGCTCACCGCCGCCACGAGATCGGCCATCTGGTTCGGGTCGAAGTAGGAGTACCGGCCGGCCAGCGTCATCGCTCGCCACGCCTTGGCGACCACATCGTCGAACGTGCTGTTCGCGACGTCGATCGCGGCCACACTCGCCTGGGCCAGTGGGCTGACGGATGCCGCGAAGCCCGGCCGGAACCGGTTGTTCACCAGCAGTCGTGTCACGGCCACGTCGATGCCGGTCGTTGTGCACAGCGCCACCGCGAACCCGGCCAGCAGCACCGGCGTTGTGTGCACCTTGTTGCGCGCGGCGATCGCGCGCACGGCAGGGTACGAGGCGGGGGAGTGGTAGCCGACCTGCCACCAGCGCGGCTCCCGGCGGTCGGTCGACTCACCGAACCGCCGAGCGGGAATGGCACGCAGCACCTGCCCAGTGTGCCGCAGCGCCATGGCGTTCTGCCGCAGCGCGGCCGGAGTGCGTTGCTGACGGACCTGTTCCAGCGGTGGGGTGCCGATCACGCCGGCGTGTCCGGTGGCGATGTCGGCGATGAGCGCGTCCAGCCCGTACATGTCGGTCGCCACGTGGCTGTAGGCGCCGACGACGTGCGCGGCGACACCGTTGACCAGCACCACGGCCATGCGCACTGGCCACTCGCGCGGATAGTCGAAAACGTTGTACGCGAAGCGTTCCAGCACCCGGGCCGCCTCGACCTCCGCCAAGTCGGCGCTGGCCACGTCCACGACCTCCAGCGGCACCGACCCCGATGTCGCGACGTATTGGCGCGGCGCTCCACCGGC
>DATBCR010000493.1:0-15970 GCA_036270375.1 Pseudonocardiaceae bacterium
TCGCGAGCGCGTCCAGCATGAGCGCCGGGGAACTGGACGCGAAGTAGGCCACGCCGAGTTGCTGGCACAGCAGGACGTCCGCCGGGTCGTTCGGGATGAGACCGGACGGGTCCTCGGTGGTCCAGCAGTACGTGGGATGACCGAGCGCGCGGCTGCGCTCGACGTAGCCGGGGTGGGCGCGCAGCAGGTTGATGCCGGGGCCGGTGATGTCCGCCCACGGCGGCAGTACGCCGCTCGCCGTGCCGCCACGCAGCCGGGCCAGCAGCAGGACGGTGGGCAGCTTCGGGGCCAGCTCCCGGATTCGGCGCATCGCCCGGCTGGCGAACGACATCACCACGACCGGCGACTCGTCCTTCGTGGGCGGTTTCGCCAGTCCGTGCCTGGCCAGCATGGCGATTAGTTTCGTTTCAACCAGACTGCCGTAGCGGACCGGGTGTTTGGTCTCCACGAACAGTTTCCGGTCCCGGCCGAAGTCGACCATCAGGCCGAGCAGGGCTTCCAGGGTGAGCAGGCCGCGGTCGTCCGGCCGCGCGGAGGGCACCGCGTGCGGCACGGTGATCAGCTGGTCCGGCGAGTCGGGCAGGTCGTCGTGCCATCCGCCGTAATCGAGGCCGGCCAGGTCGGCCAGGGTCAGCGTGCTGACCACCCCTCGGCCGTCGGACGTGCGGTTCACCGTGCGGTCATGCACGCACACGAGGTGGCCGTCCCTGCTCAGGCGCACGTCGCACTCGACGCCGCCCGCGCCCTGTGCCAACGCCAGCGCGTAGGCGCCGAGGGTGTGTTCGGCACGGTGCGCCGACGCGCCGCGATGGGCGACGACGACGGGCGCGGGCCACGGCGGACAGTCTGCTCCCACGTGCGCATCATGCGGGATCGGCCACATCGGGCGCTACCGGACACCTGCGTTATCGAACCGAACCGGATGGCCGTTGTGGACGAAGCGGCGGCGGGGGGGCGCCGGTGACCCGAACCGTGAGCTGCCGGTGCGGGGTGCGGACGGTGCCGGGGGCGAGCAGGCCGGTGATCGAGCCGAGCACCCGCACCGTCAGCACGGCCACCGCGACCGCGACCAGATCCGTTGCCGCGTACCAGAGCACGCCGTTGGCGTGCGCGGACACGCTCGTCCGCAGACCGAGCCCGACGGTCACCAGCGCCAGCGTCTCGCCGCCGGCCCAGACCAGCCACCAGGCCAGCACCAGCCGGGACGGCCGCATCCGGTCTTCAGTGGTCAGGCCGAGCGCGGTGTGTTCGAGTTCGGTCAGCGCCGAGCCGGCCACGAACAGGTTCAGGCCGGGCAGCAGCACACCGAGCAGCACCTGCCAGTCCGGCCGGGCCGGGCGATCACCGGCGAGCGTTGCGGCCACCTCCCGGGCGCACAGCAGCCAGCGCGGTACCAGCACCAGCGCGATCAGGCCGGTGATCACGGCCAGCGCGGCACCGGTGTTCACCAGCGCGTCGGAGATCGCGACCACGTCACCGGGCAGCGCCTGGGTCCGGCCGAGCAACAGCAGCACGTACCGCCAGATCTCGCCGCCACCGGCCAGCAACGCGGAGATCGCGACCATCCACAGCACCGACACGGCCGAATGGGCATGCCGCACCATCCGGTCCGCGGTACCCGGCGGGCGGGCGGACGTGCCGGGCACGGACGTCGGCTCGCGCCAGCCAAGCCGGGGGAAACCCCAGCGCGGCACGGCCGGATACGCGGGCGGGCCGCCGTAGCCGGGCCGCCGTTGCTGGGCACGAACCGGTGGCGCACCGGTTGGCGGGCCGGCCACCCACGTGACGTGGTGCGGTCCGCCCTGGTCCGGATACGGCCCAAGGTAGGTCACCGGTCAGATGATCTCGGGCTCGGTGTCCGCCAGCTCGCACACCAGCGGCCGGCCGGTGTCGGCCCACGAGCGCATGCCGCCGTCTACGTTCACCGCGTCCCAGCCGTTGGCATTGAGATACGCGGTGACCTTGGCGGACCGCCCGCCGAGCCGGCACACCACGAACAGGTTCGCGTCCGCGGGCAGTTCGGCCAGCCGGCCGGCCACCTCGCCCATCGGGATGTGCATGGCCTGCGCGGCGTGGCCGGCGGCCCACTCGTCGTCCTCCCGGACGTCGAGCAGCACAACGCCGGCCGGGAGGTCGTCTGCGATGTCGGACACGGTCACGCTGGGCACGGCTTGCGGGTTCACACCGTCGATGCTGCCACGTCCACCGGTATCGCGAGCGTCAGACCCGCATCAGCGGTGGTGTCGGCCGTCCGGTTTGGGTGGTGGGGCGGACGGGCCGAAGCGGGCCACGTCGCGGTCCTTGATGAAGCCGAGCGGGTCCGGGGCGTGCAGCCGCAGCAGGATGCGGTTCACGTCGTCCGGGACCCGGCTCTGGGTGCACAGGCTGCCGATGAACACGGCCGCGAACGCGACCGGCACGGTGATCAGGGCCGGCTGCACCACCGGCCACGGCGCCCAAGAACCCGTGTACTCGCTGACGATGTTGAGCACCAACGCGGTCAGGACGAGGCCGCCGCCGATGATCATCCCGGCCGCCGCGCCGACCCACGTCAGCTTCCGCCACCAGATGCCGATCACCAGCACCGGGCAGAACGTCGACGCGGCCAACGCGAAGGAAAGACCGACGCTGAGCGAGATGTCGGACCTCGGCAGGGCAAGCGACAGTGTCAGCGGCACCAGCGCGGCGATCACCGTGGCCCACCGGAAGTCCCGCACCCGGCCGGGGAACGCCTCCGTGGACACCACACCCGCGATGCTCACCAGCAGGCCCGACGACGTGGACAGGAACGCGGCGAACGCACCGGCCACGATCACCGCGCCCAGTATCTCGCCGCCCACCCCCGGCATGATTTTGCTCGGCAGCAACAGGATCGCCGCGTCGGTCTGGCCGGTCACCAGCAGTTCCGGGGTGTAGAGCCGGGACAGCGCGCCGAGCATGGTCGGGAACAGGTAGAACAGGCCGAGCAGCAGCAGCACGTGCAGCGTGGTCCGCCGGGCGGCGCGGCCGTTCGGGTTGGTGTAGAAGCGAACCAGCACGTGCGGCAGGCCCATCGTGCCAAGGAACAGCGCCACGATCAGCGAATACGTCCGCAGCAGCGCCGTGATCCCGCCGGACTGCGGACGCAGCCACGCCGCGTTGGTCTCCGGGGAGTCCGTCGGCGTCGGCACCGCGGAACCGGCCGGGAACACCAGCCTCGCGTGCGCGGCGACCTTGTACGGGATGCCCGGATTCATCAGCAGCGCACCGTTCGTGGCGAACCCGTTGACCACGCCGAACGCCTGTACCCGCACCGGTTGCGCCACCTGCAGCTGCGCGGCCACGTCCAGCGTGAGGGACGTGGTCGACGCGAACACCGGCGGCGAGTCCGCGGACAGCGACCCGGTGACCGGCCGCCCGCCGACGAACACCACGATCAGCACGAACGTCGGCAGCGCGATCGCGACCAGCTTCACCCAGTACTGGAACGCCTGCACCACGGTGATCGACCGCATCCCGCCGCCGAACACGTTCACCGTGACCAGCACCACCACCACCACCATGCCCACCCACGGCGGCACCGGCATGATCGTGGACAGCGTCAGCCCAGCGCCCTGCAGCTGCGGCACCAGGTACAGCACGCTGATCGCCACCACGAACACGGTGCACAGCGTGCGCAGCGCGGACGAGCCGAGCCGAGCCTCCGCGAAGTCCGGCAGCGTGTAGGCGCCGGAGCGACGTAGCGGGGCGGCCACGAACAGCAGCAGCGCGAGGTACCCGGCGGTGAAACCGACCGCGTACCAGAGCGAGTCGACGCCGTCCTTGAGGATCAGGCCCGCGATGCCGAGGAACGACGCCGCGGACAGGTATTCGCCGGTGATGGCGGCGGCGTTGCGGCGCGACCGCACGATCCGCCGGGCCACCAGGAAGTCCGGCGTGGTGTTCGCCAGCCGGGAGCTGTGGAAGCCGAGGTAGAACGTGACGGCGCCGATCAACCCGATACCGACGATGGCGCTGGGGTTCAGTTCCACTGCCTACGCTCTGCGGGGTTTAGGGCACGGTGGGCGAGCCGAGGGTCAGCTCTCCACCATGTTCACGAAGTCCTTCTCGTGTCGCTCGGCCAGCCGGTTGTACAGCAGACCGATCGCGAACAGCACTGGGAAGGGTAGGACGCCCAGCAGCAGCCACGGCAACCGGACACCGAACACCGACGAGTTGCCGAACGACGGCGACAGGTAGAACGCCAATGGGAGACTGCCGAACGCCACCGCGGTCAGCAGCGCGAGCCACAGCGCCATCTTCAGCTGTGCGCGGACCAGGTTGCGGACAAGGGCCTCGCCGACGCTGGTCTGCTCCTCGAGTTCGGTGATCACCCGCACCACCGTGACCGGGTTGCGGGAGTCGTTGAGCACCACACGTTTGCGGCGCGGCTTGCGCGTGGGCACCGTGTGGTCCCGGTGCTCGTCCTCCGCCGGCGGCTTCGAGCCACCTCCGGCGTGCCTGGGCATCAGCCCCAGCCGTTCTTCGGTGCCCGGACGAGGCGGTCCTTGAGCTGCCTGGTGTGCCGGCGGCTGACCGGGAGCTCCTTCTCGTTGTCACCGATCACCACGGTGTAGCCGGACGCGCCCATCTTCAGTTCCGTGATCAGCGACAGCGCGACAAGGAACGACCGGTGGATCCGCACGAAACCCGCCTCGCCCCAGCGTTCCTCGAGCTGTGCGAGCGGGATCCGGACCAGGTGCGAGCCGTCCGACGTGTGCAGCCGGGCGTAGTCGCCCTGGGCCTCCACCCACCGCACCGCCGCGCGCGGCACCAGCTTCGTCGTGCCCGCCAGTTCGACCGGGATCACCTCGTCGTCGGACGGCTCCGGCAGCGCGGCCGTGCCGCCCGCCGTGGCCGAGGGCGTGCGCTTCGCCAGCACGCGTTCCACCGCCTTGTCCAGGCGGTCCTGCTTGAGCGGCTTGAGCACGTAGTCCACGACACCGAGGTCGAACGCGGTGACCGCCTCGTCGCCGATACCGGTTACGAACACCAGGGCGGGCGGCGGTTTCAGGGCCGCGAGCACTCTCGCCAGCTCCACACCGGACAGGCCGGGCATGTTGATGTCGATGAACACGGCGTCCACCGGCGACAGCTTCGCGCGCTTGCGCAGCACCACCTCGGGATCGCTGCCGCCGACGACGCCGAGTGCCTCGGCCGCGTCACCGGCCTTCAGCGCCCGCCGGACATACTGGTTGCGCTCCAGCATGTAGGTCAGCTCGTCCAAGCCGTGCGGCTCGTCGTCGACGGCCAGCACGACGAGACCTGGGGTGCCGTCACGAGTACTCACTGTGACGCGAATACTGCCCACCCCGGGGCCGCATTGTCCACTGTCAATCGGACCCCGAGTGGGTGAGACTCTTTCACTTGACCGTTACGAGTACCTTTGTCGCAGGTGGAATCGGTTCCGGTGATGCGGTCCAGTCGATCAGAGACCGAAACGTGACCACGTCGCACGCTGTTCCAGTACGTCCACCAGTGCCAGCAGATGGTCGACCGGCGAGCGGTACAGGCCGAACTGGGCAGCAGTACCGATACCGAGCCTGGCCAGCACCGGCCGGCGCGGTTCGGCCACCACAACGTGCGCGTCCGGGTACCGCTTGCCAAGCACCGCACGCAGCGTGCCGAGACCGTCGATCAGGCCAAGTTCCAATGCTCGCGGTCCGGTCCACACCTCGCCGGAGAACAAGTCCTCCGCGTCGCCGGCCAGCTTCTCGCCGCGCCGCTCCCGCACCCACGCCACGAACTGCTCGTGCAGCGCGCCCTGCAGTTCCGTCAGCCAGGCCACGTCCTCCTGGCGTTCGGGCCGGAACGGATCCAGCCGGACCTTGCGGACACCCGCGGTGTGCACCCGGCGTTCCACACCGAACCGCTCCAGCAGCCCCGCCATGCCGAAACCGGCCGACACCACACCGATCGAGCCGACCATGGACGTGGCGTGCGCGTAGATCTCGTCCGCGGCACACGCCAGCCAGTAACCGCCGGACGCCGCGACGTCCTCGCAGAACGCAAGCACCGGCACCCTGGCTTCCTTTGCCAGGCCCCGGATCCGCTCCGCGACCATGGCGGACTGGGTGGCCGCGCCGCCCGGCGAGTTCACCGCGAGTGCCACCGCGACCAGCCGGTCGTGGTGGAACGCCCTGGTCAGCGCCGACTCGACCGTGCCGAGATTGATCGCACCCCGGCCGATCGGGGAGACCGCCGGGGAGATCACCCCGTGCAGTTTCACCACCGCCACCACCGGCCGCCGGTCCACCCGGTCGCCGACCACCGGCAGCTTGTTCACCCACCTGTCCGTCGCGTTCATCCCACGAGCCTACGTTCGCGTGGTCACGGCGTGATTCGGGTGGCTACTGTTGGATCTTGACGGCTGTCGTGGATCACTTGACCACGGTGATGCGGTTCACGCCCGAGTCGTCCAACGCGCTGTAGTCCGGGGCGGTGTGCCGGCCGTGGTCGGTGTCCTCCACGTCGTCCGCCCCAGCGTAGCCGGGCATCGCGGGCCGGACGTTCGGGCTGAACTTGGGCACCCGCAGCACCACCTTCATGCCGGCGCCCGGCGCGGTCTCCACCATCAGCGCGTACTCCTCGCCGTATACCGACCGCATCCGCTGGTTGATGTTGCCGATGCCGACGTGGGCGCCGCTGCGGTGCGCGTCCCGCAGGTCGGCCAGCCGGTCCGCGTCCATGCCGACCCCGTCGTCCTCGACGCTGATCAGCGCCTCGGTGCCGTTGTCCTGCGCGATCACGGTGACCGTGCCGCCGCCGGGCTTGCGGGAAAGGCCGTGCCGCACCGCGTTCTCCACCAGCGGCTGCAGCACGAGGAACGGCACGGTCACGGACAGCACCTCGGGCGCGATCTTCAGCCGGATGTGCAGCCGCTGCGGGCCGTAGCGGGCGCTCTCCAGCGTGAGGTAGCGGTCGATGTTGCGCAGTTCCTCGGCCAGCGTGGTGAACAGGCCGCTGGTGCGGAAGGAGTACCGGGTGAAGTCGGCGAACTCCATCAGCAGCTCACGGGCGCGTTCCGGGTCGGTGCGGATCAGCGAGGAGATCGTGTTCAGCGCGTTGTAGACGAAGTGCGGCGAGATCTGCGCCCGCAGCGCCCGCACCTCGGCCTGCGCGAGCTGCTGGCGGGACTCGTCGAGCTGGGCCAACTCCAGCTGCGTGCACACGAACCGGGCGATCTCGTCGGCCATCCGGATCAGCCGCTTGCCGCCGACCCCGCCGACCACCACCAGCACGCCCTGCACCGAACTCTCCACCACCAGCGGCACGATCACGGCGGTGCGCATCGGGCAGTTGCCGCGCCGCTGGCAGGGCAGCTTGTCGTGGTCGACGTGCTCGCGGCGCAGCCCGTTGATGGACTTGGTGATGTGGTCGGTGAGATCGCGGTAGTGCTCGTTGGCCTCGCCGTCCCAGGACAGCATCGTGCCCTCGGGGTCTGTGATGCCGACCGCCACGCAGCGCAGCAGTTCGCGCAGGTGCGGGGTGGCCCGGTCGGCGGCCTGCTGGGTGAGGCCCTGCCGCAGGTCCGGGGTTGCCTTGGAGATCCGTTGCAGCGCGGCCAGGGTCGCGTCGTCCACGGACGAGCTGACCCGGCGTGCCCGGCACAGGACGACGAACAGCACCAGCACCGCGAGGGTGGCGATCACACCCAGCACGGCACGCTCGGACAGAAGCTGTGCCACGCCGTCATGCTCCGCCGTGCGGGTGGCCGGTGGCAAGTCGCGGTGCCGCCAGTCGGGTCGAGTGGTTCATTTGAGCAGTCGGGACAGCCGGCGGTCGGCCAGCGGTTTGCCGCCGGTCTGGCAGGTCGGGCAGTACTGGAACGACTTGTCCGCGAACGACACCTCACGGATCGTGTCGCCACAGACCGGACAGGGCAGCCCGGTCCGCGCGTGCACCCGCAGACCGGAGCGTTTCTCGCCTTTGAGCAGCGCGGCGTGCTGGCCGACCGACCGCGACACCGCGTCGGTCAGGACGGCCACGATCGCCGCGTGTAGTGCGTCGATGGCCTGATCGGACAGCTTGCCGGTGGTCGCGTATGGCGAAAGGCGGGCGGTGTGCAGGATCTCGTCTGAGTAGGCGTTGCCGACGCCGGCCAGTACGGACTGCGTGGTCAGCGCGTTCTTCAGCCGTTCGGTCCGGCCGGCGAGCACCTCGGCCAGCTGGTCGCGGCTGATCGACAGCACGTCCGGGCCCAGCCGCGCGATGCCGGGCACTTCGGTCGGATCGCGCACGATCCACACCGCGAGGCCCTTCTTCGTGCCGGCCTCGGTCAGGTCGAATCCGGGACCCTGGCCGGGTGGCCCGAGATGCACCCGGAACGCGAGCGGGCCACGGCCGGGTTTGGGCGGTGCGGCGGACAGGTTCTCGGCCCAGCGCAGCCAGCCGGCCCTTGCCAGGTGCACGATCAGGTGCAGGTTTTGGTCCTGCTCCGTGCCCTCGATCACCAGATCGAGGAACTTGCCGTGCCGGGTCGCGTCCAGCACGGGACGGCCGTGCAGCGCGGTCCAACTCGGTTGGACGGTCTTGAGCACGGACAGCGACGCCACATCCACCCTGGCGACCGTCCGACCGACGGCGTGTTCGCGCAGGTGCTGGGCGAGTGCTTCCACCTCGGGCAGCTCAGGCACCCGTCCAGTCTCGCCCGAATCGGGCGATCAGTCGACTCAATCGACGGGGTGTAGCGGTCCCTCCACGTTCGGCATCGAGTAGACCTCGATGTCCCGCGCCACCTTCGCGGCCGCGGTCCGCACGTTGAACATGCCGCGCACCGTGCCGACCCAGCGCTCGGCGACCTGTTCCTGCTGGCTGCCCGGCGTGTTCGCGACCAGCCGCCACGGCCGGCGCAGCGCCCAGCGCAGCGGGAAGAACACCAGCACGAGCACAAGCACCGCGACCAGCCAGAGCGGCACGACGACACCCGTCGGCCGCCACGCCACGAGTGCCACCACCAGCACGCCGAGCATGACCAGCATGACGATGCCCGGGGTGTAGCCGCTCGCCACATCGTGTTCGAAATCGTCGATGGTCGCCGGCTGGGACCATTCCAGCTGGCCACGGAGCGTCCACATCCGGCCGTCCGCGCCTCGCACCAGCCGTGTCGTCATCTCCCGCCTCCTGGAGCACCGCCCGCCGCCCTTCGGCAACGGATACGACCGGTCACACTGCGTGTGTCTACGATACCGCGTCGGCACTGGTCGAACCGGGTGAAATCGGTTCACCGCAACGACGAACCAGCAGAAACACGACTACGCGCAGTGCTCGGCCACGGTGGATTCTGCCCGATCGCGATCTTCGCCGACAGACCGGGTGCGCTTCAGTTGATCGTCTGCGACCAGGACCACACCGTCTCGTAGACCGTGGTCCCGTCGGAGGTCCAGGACGTGCTCCACACGGTGACCTTGGAGGCCGGCACGGACGTCACGCCCGGCGAGCCGCCTCGGCCCGGTGCCGGCGTGCTGGTCAGCTGGACCGGGTTGGTGGTGGTCGGGGTGGTGGACAGGACCTGTTGCTGCATCTGCACGGACTTGGTCGGCGCGGTGGTACCGGTCGGGTTGGACGTGCCGGCACCGGCACCGGTCGTGGTGGCGCCGCCGGCCGGCTGACCGGCGGCCTGGACACCGCCAGGGACGCCGCTCGACGGCGATCCGGTCGTGGCGTGCGGCGGTGGCTTGGGGCCGCGTAGTTCGGAGCGCATCGTCGGATCGAACGGGCTGGCCGACGACCGGAGGAGTTGCGGGTGACCACTGGTGTTCGGCACCTCGTGCAGCAGCACCTGGTTGAGCCCGTCACCCCGGTCCGCGTTCATCCCGACCGGGTTGAAATGCGCGATGAGCGGCCCGGACGCGATGCCGAGCCCGCCGACCGCCGCCATCGACATGGCCGCCACCACCAGCTTGAACCGGGCCCCGGTCGCCACGACCTTGCCGCCGACCTTCAGTGCGACTGTCGCGACCTTGCCGAGCAGCGCGTGGTGGCCGACCGTGTGCGGGCCGAGTGCCAGCCCGATCGCCGGCCCGGTCAGTGAACCGGCGTAGCGGCGCAGGCCGACACACACGTCGTCCAGCTCGGCCTGCAGTTCGGCACACGACTCGCAGCCGGCCAGGTGCACCCGGATCCGGCGGGCCTCGGCACCGGTGACCTGGCCCGCGGTGAACCCGCCGAGCTTGTCCACGACGGAGCGGCAGCCGGTGGCACCGCCGGTCGGCGCGAGATGCGCCTGCAGGTACGCGGCCCGCAGCCCCTGCCGGGCCCGGCGGGCCAGCGCGGCGGTGGCGTTCGCGCTCAGGCCGAAATAGCGCGCCACCACGGCCGGCCGCTCGCCCTCCACCTCGACCCGCCAGAGCACCGAGCGCCAGCGCTGCGGCAGGGTCGCGAACGCGGCGGCGATCAGCTGTTGGTCGGCCCGGCTGGCCGGCGCGGTGTAGACGGCGTCGAGCTGGCGGCTCAGTTCGTCGTCGGTGACCGGGACGTCCTTGCGGCGCACGCTCCACTCGACGGCCAGCCTGCGGACAACTGTCAACAGGTAAGCACGGACGTTGTCATCCGGCCCCGCGCCACGGCGGACCGCCTGGAGTACCCGGAAGAAGGCCTCGGCCGCCAGGTCGTCGGCGTCGGCGGCTTCGGTGCAGCACCGCACCGCGAAACCGCGGACGGCCCCCGCGTGCCGGGAGAAAAGTTCCGCGAACGCTGTGTCGTAGCCGGCTCTGACCAGGCGCAACAGTTCGACGTCCGCAGCGGCCCGCAACGCGACGGCGTCCGGGCCTGGGATGTCCGGCCCGGCGAGCGAGCCCTCCGTCATCGTCATCCCGCCGGGCACCTCCCTAGCTTCGCCAACCGCCGTCAGGACAACATGCCACAGCCGACCGTCGCGTGGAAAAGTCTTGTCATACTTGGTGACGACCTGTATCGAACTGGTCACAGGTAGGCGCCAATGGTACCGGAAGCACCACATTCCGGCCGTGTGATCGGTACTGTCTGCTCGCGTGGCCGAATGGAAGAGCAAAGCTCTGGAGTTGCTGCCCGCGCTCCGACCGGTCATCGAGCACGACTGGTCGTGCCACGTGTTCCTCGGCGAGCTGTTGCCGCTGCTCTGGGACGCGCACCGGGCCAAGGACACCGACAGCCTGCAGCGGATCTATGGGTTCGCGCGGTGGTGTTTCGACCAGCCGGGCCAGTTCCTGGCGAACGCGGCGGTGGTGAGTTTCTACGAGTTGGTCTTCGACGAGTGGGACCTCCGCCGGGACATCGCAGGCTGGCTGCCGACGGACGTCGTCACCCGTGCGCGGCCGCTGTGGGAGTGGCGGCTGCCGGGGCCGAAGATGGCCGAGATCGACCGCCTGGTCGCGGAAACCACGGATACCCCGACGACCGCCGTGCGTGATGTCGGCTAGTATTCATCGCACCGTCAGTCGCTGACCGGCGGTCACGCGGACGTAGCGCAGCTGGTAGCGCATCACCTTGCCAAGGTGAGGGTCGCGGGTTCGAATCCCGTCGTCCGCTCGCTATTCGTGCGATACCCGTCCGAACACGACCGCGCCGGTCGACGCTACGACGACCAGCATGGCGCCGGGCGCTTGTGCACCGAAGACCCGCGCCGTCGTGTCTGTCTCCATGGCGAAGCCGCGTACCTGGCCACGTACCCGTAGTTCGGCCGCGTCGCGCAGCGTGATCCGGCGGCCGCTCCGTCTCGCCACCGTGTCCTGGCCCGATGTGCGGAGCGCCGCCGCCATGCCGCGGCGGTGCAGCAGGTTTCGCACGGTGGGGGCGATGAGCAGGATCCCGAGCACGATGGCGGCCAGGAACGGGAAGCCGATCGGTCCGAGGCTGGGATCGCCGGCGAGCTGCGCACGGCTCGGGTCGTGCGGGTCGTAGACGATCACCACCGGACCACCGACGGCGTACTGGTCACCGGTCGAGATGTAACAGCGGGCCACGATGACACGGTTGCCCGCGGCCCGGAAGGTCACGTCGACGTGCTCGTCCAGCCGGAACCGCGAGCCACCCTGGTCGACGAGGACGGCGGTGGCCGTGGCCCGCACCCCCGTCGCGGCCAGTTCGTCGGACCGGTGGGCGATGACCGCGAACCCGATGATCCCGGCCGCCAGCAATAGGAATCCGACCACGAGCAGCGTCACGTCACGGACGAGTCGACGCCGCAGGAACCGCCGGCCGGCCGCGACCGGCAGGTCCGCCGCGATCCGGTCGCCGACGTCGCTCATCAGGGCCGACAGTAGCCGCGCCCGGCCTACTCGCCGGCTTTGGCCGCCTGCTTCGCGGCCCGCTTGAACTCGCGGACCTTGGTGAGCGACTGGGCGTCCACGACGTCGGCGATGCTGCGGTAGGACCCGGCGTCGCCGTAGGAGCCGGCCGCCGCGCGCCACCCCTTCGGCGTCACGCCACGCTGTTTGCCAAGGAGTGCAAGGAAGATCCGCGCCTTCTGCTCACCGAACCCCGGCAGCGCCTGCAGCCGCCTGAGCACATCGGCCCCCGACGGGTCGCCGGTGGTCCAGATGGCATCGGTCCGCCCGTCGTAGTGCTCGACGATGAACTGGCACAACGCCTGGATCCGCTTGGCCATCGACCCGGGAAACCGGTGCACGGCAGGCGGCGTGGAGGCCAGCGCGGCGAACTCGTCCGGGTCATACTCGGCGATCTGGTGCACGTCGAGCTTGCCAAGCCGGTCGACCAGCTTCTTCGGCCCGATGAACGCGGTCTCCATCGGCACCTGCTGGTCGAGCAACATGCCGAGCAGCAGCGCGAGCGGTTCCCGGTCGAGCAGCGCGTCGGCGTCCGCGTCCTGGGTGAGACACAACTTGGCGGTCACGCGAACAGGATGGCACGCGCCGTCAACTCAGGGTGAACACCACGACGTCGGCGGTTTCGGTCTTCGTGGCGGGCAGTCCGGCGAGTGGGCGGGTGAGCGCAGCGGCGTAGGGGGTGGATGCCGCCGCGACGCGCAGTACCACCACCTTTCGGATGCCGAACTTCTCGAGTTCCGCGATGCTGCGACTGTCCGGGAACGTCTGGGTGTTCGCGACGATCTCCTGGTACTGCGGCGACAGGTTGGTGGAGTCGCCATTGGCTATTTGTGGGAATCCGTCGGTGGACCACAGCATGTAGTTGAATTCACTGAGCGGGGTGATCGGCAGAATGAGCAACGGTTCGTTCGTCTGCGTGAATATCGTACGCAGGTCCGGCGGAATGCCCGTCGTGGTGCCGTAGGTCTGGTCGGGGACCGCTTCGAGCAGCGCGCCGATCACCGGCAGGACAAGGACGAGCGCGACCAGCCCGCGCTTTCGTTTACCCCATGCCGGCGTCGTTGACCGGCCGCGTTCGGCGAGCAGTTGTGCCAGCCTGGTGATCGCGCCCGCGGCCAGCAGGATGAGCAGCAGAGTCACCCACAGAATCAGCCGCCCCGGCGTCCGCAGCGCATTCCAGCCCGGCGCGTACCGCCACAGCAGCAGATAGGAGAAATTACCGCCGAAGAAGGTCGTACCCAGCGTCAACACAATGGCGACAGCCGCCCCGACGCCGAGCCCGATCCGGACACGCACCGGCCACGCGCTGACGACCAGGCCGAGCAGCGCGAACAGGGCGACGACGAGACCGGGAAAGAGCAGTTCCTCGCCCGGAAAAGGCCCCGGTATGGCCGCGATATTGTCGAAAACACCGCCGTGCCACAGCCAGGACTGATCGGTCCCGGTCCAGAAGCTCCGCAACGACGGCGAGAAAGACCGCAACTCCGCCAACGTACGGGTGAAGTGGTAGCGATCCTCGACCCGGAGGTACGGAATCGTCATCAGATACGTGACAACGAGAAAGACCACCAGCCCGACCCCGTTGGCGGCGACGAGGCGACGCCCGAATTCCCGCCGCCGCACCACGTTGACCACCACGATCACGAGGCCGAGCAGGACCATCACGTAGGCGAACGGCAGTCCGACCGCGAACCCGATGGTGACCTGCCACGCCGCGACGAGCCAGCCGACGACCGCCCACCGTGGCCTTGCCCACTCCGGCCGCACACCGAACCGGAACGAGTACCCGTGACCACGCGCCAACGCGAAGAACGCCAACGCGATCCCACCGGTGGAGAGGATGTTGAGGTGCGCGTTGTGCGCGAGCCGCCACGGCGCCCACGCGTACACGAGACCGGCCACGGCCGCGGCCTGCCAGGTACCGCCCAACTGCCGTGTCAGCAGGTACCCGCCGACGAACGCGAGGGCGAAGGCCAACACGAAGACGACGTTGTAGCGCAGGACGGCGGCGTACTGCCCATCACCGAACAGGAAGCTGAGCGGCTGGTAGCCGAGCAGGGAGTCACTGAACGCGAAGCTGTCCTTGGCCGGGTAGAACGTGTTGGCGGTCCAGAAGTCCCCACCCGCGAAGAAGTGCCTCGTCCACGCCAGCTGCCACGCCTGCAGAAGTGGATCACCGATACCGCTCATCACGGTGGTCCTGGGGTGCCGCACGACCGGCCAGTTGAAAGCCACCGAAAGCCCCAGCCCGGCAAGCACGACGAGCGTCGCCTCACGAGCCACCCGCCCACCGAACCGCCCGACGGCCAAAGTCAGCCGCCCGCTCGATACCGGCACGTCAGAAACGGTGTCCGTAGCCACGACTCCCCAAACGCCCAGCGGTGATACCTACGCAGCGGAGCGCACCATACCGCTGTCCACAGAAGGGAGCGGTTGCCCCGTCAGCCACCTCCACGTACAATAATCTGTACGTGGAGGTGGGCAGTGAGAACCATGAGCTACTCGGAGTCCCGCGCGCGGTACGCCGAGACCCTGGATGCGGTGGCCAACGACCACGAGGAGGTCGTGATCACTCGTGCTGGGCATGAGCCGGTCGTGATCGTTTCCCTTGACGACTACCAATCGCTGAAGGAGACCGCGTACCTACTGCGCAGTCCGGAGAACGCCCGACGCCTCGTTACCGCGATCGAACGTCTGGAAGCGGGCCATGGCATCGAACGGGATCTCGTCGAATGACCCTGGTATGGGACGAACTCGCCTGGGAAGACTACCTGTGGTGGCAGGCCCAGGACCGCAAGATCATGAAGCGAATCAACGATCTGATCAGGGACATCAGCCGTAACGGTAACGAAGGCATCGGCAAGCCGGAGCCATTGAAACACGGATTCCAGGGCTACTGGTCACGCCGGATCAACGACGAACACCGACTCGTCTACAAGATCGTCGCCGACGAGGTACGAATCGCCACTTGCCGTTACCACTACGGCAAATAGCCGGCGAAGTTACACCTCGCCGGAGGTTTGGTCTACCGGGCAGGCCACGCCGGTACCGCCCAAGCCGCAGTAGCCGTTGGGGTTCTTCTGGAGGTATTGCTGGTGGTAGCCCTCGGCGTAGAAGAAGATCTTGAGTGAGGCCACCTCGGTCGTGATGGTGCCGTGGCGGGCTCGGGTGAGGGACCGCTGGTACGCGGCGCGACTCGCCTCGACCGCGGCGTATTGGGTGTCGTCGGTCAGGTAGACGGCTGAGCGGTACTGGGTGCCGATGTCGTTGCCCTGGCGCATGCCCTGGGTCGGGTCGTGGCCTTCCCAGAAGCGGCGCAGCAGGTCCGGGTACGAGATCTCGGCCGGGTCGAAGACGACGAGTACCGCTTCCGTGTGTCCCGTGCGGCCGGAGCAGACCTCGCGGTACGTCGGGTTCTGGGTGTGGCCGCCCGCGTAGCCGACCGCCGTCGACCACACGCCCGGTGTTCGCCAGAACAGGCGTTCGGCGCCCCAGAAGCACCCCATGCCGAACACCGCGGTCGCCATGCCGGCCGGGAATGGTGGCACGATTCGACGGTCCCGGTGCACGTCGTGGTATGTGGGTACGGTCAGCGGTGCCGCGCGTCCGGTCAGGGCCTCGTCGGCGCCGACGACGGTCCTTCTCCTGCGGCTGAACCAGGCCATACATCCACTGTACGTTCACCG
>DATBCR010000494.1:0-8295 GCA_036270375.1 Pseudonocardiaceae bacterium
GAAATGGTGCAGCGCGGAATGTTGTGCTCCGGCCCCGGAATCGAGATGGTCCCCTCGCCGGCGGGCCGACTCACCGTCAGGTTCAGGTTCTCCACCGCCGACCGCAGCCGTTCCGCCACGTCCGTCGCCCGGTTCACGTCCGTGTTGGGCAACAGCACCGCGATTTCCTCGCCGCCCCACCGGCTCACCAGGTCCGTCGGCCGCACGTTCGCCCGCACCGTGTCGGCCACCGCCCGCAGCAGCATGTCCGCCCCGACATGCCCCAGCCGCGTGTTCCACTGCTTGAAATGGTCCAAATCGCACATCAGGAACGCGGACGACTGCCCGAGCACGTGGTCCTGCGCCAACGCGGCCTCCGAGTGCAGCCCGAACCCCCGTGCGTTCAGCAGCCCGGTTTTGGCGTCGTGCAACGCATCCAGCTCGGCCTGCTCCCGTTCCGCGGCCAGCTGCGACTTGCGGTGTTCGTCCCGTGTGCACCGGATCGCGACCATCGCCATCACGGACAGCAGCAGCGGCGCGAACCCGGCCACCACCGTTGCCAGTACCGCGAGCAACAGCGTGTAGACGATCAACACGTTGTCCGTCCAGGACCCCAGCGACGACTCCAGCGTCCACACACCGGTCAGCAGACCGCGATACACACCGACAAGCACCGCCTGCACGACGAAGTACACCGCGATCGCCGCGACCACAGCGGCCACCGACGTCAGTGCGATCGCGCTGATCACCCTGACATGACCGGATTCCAGCCACCTGCTCAATTCGGTCACCCGGCCGATCCAGTGCACGCCGATCGCGGACAGCAGAATCGAACTGGAGTTGAACACCCACCGCGACGGTGGCCGCCGCGCGATCCGGTACCGCTGCGCCCTGATCACCACCACGAGAGTCACGACGAGCACCACCGGCAGTAACAAAGCCGCGCTGAACAACCAGATACTGGTCTGGTCCACGTGCTCGACCTTGCCCCGCCGCAGCCGCGCCTCCCGTCGCCGTTCCTCTGTCGGCCGGGTCAGCACGAGGTGGACAGTGGCCGCGACGGCCAGCGCCCCGAACAACACCCACTGTCGCACCGACGGCAGGGATTCGTGCGTTATCCCGCCGACACTGGCGACAACAGCGCCCAGATCGGTCAACAGGAGCCAAGACAGGCACACCGGCGGCAGCGACCACAGCGTCCATTGCTTAAGTCCGCCCCGATTACCGGGCTTGGACTGCCCTCGCCGCCAAATCCTTGACAGACTGGGTGCTACCACTGGAAGTCCAGGTGGTCGAGCGGGCGCCACGTCGCCGGTCGCGGATGTGGGTCCGTTCGGTGTCGCCGTAGTGGAGGTGAGACAGATGAGGCGATCTCACGGCCACCCCGTCGGCTAGCTAGTCTCACCGGTTGTGGTCGGACTTGGCTGGCCCGGAATCTGCCTCGGTGCGACAGATCCATGCCGCACCCCCTTTCTGTCCGCATCTCCCGATAAGGAGGTGACGTCATGCTCGGCGACAGAGACTGATGATGACCCCGTCATGGCGGGAGCCGTGCCGTACGCGCGCCCGCGTAGCGCGAGCAGCAGGGTTCCCGCCAAGCCGAGCAGTCCGCCGAAGCCGATGACGAGTGCGGCCGAACCCAGCCACTGGGCGAAGACCCCGGCCAGTACCGCACCCAGTCCCTGCCCGGCGCGCAGCACGGTCCGCTCGAGTCCCACGACGGCGCCCCTGATGTGATCCGGCGCCAGCTTGCTGACCTGCGCCGTGGTCAGCGGCAGGAAGGCCGCCCCGACACCGGACACCACCAGCAGCGCAGCCGCGACCACCGCCGCGAGCAGGTGCAGGTGCGTGAACAAATGCGTGTACAGCAACAAGAACGGCACCAACGCGCCGAGTGACACCATCGCAAGCGGCACCATCGCGCCCGGTTTGCGGTCCGGCGGCAACCGGTCCACCCACCAGGCGCCCACGATGAAGCCGACACAGTCCGCGGCCAGCATCGGCCCGATCACCCACGTCGGCGAGCCGAGCTGTCCGACCAGCGGCACCACCACCGCGTCCGGCAGGATCGTCAACGCCGACAACAGCCGCAGCCACGTCATCAGCCGCAGCCGTGCGCTCTGCCGGATCAGCCGGACCGCCGCCCGCCGGGGCGCGCTCCTGGTGCTGGTGGTCATCGTGGCCGGCCGGATCCGGACGCCGATCCGCAGCACGACGGCGACGACAAGGAAACTCAGGGCGTCGGCCAGGATCGCCCACGTCGGCCCGACCGTGCCCACGATGGCCCCGGCACCGGCGAGGCCGACCAACTGGCCGGCCTCGCGGATCACGCTGAGTCTCGCCTGCGCGCCCTCGACGCGCGCGGACGGGAGCATAGCGGGCAGCGTGGCCGTCTGCGCCGCCTTGAACGGTGCCTGACCGGCCGTGATGCCGATCACCGCGATCGCGACCAGCCACAGCGACAGCCCGTGGATGGCCATGACCGCGGCGAGCAGGGCCTGGATCAGCGAACAGACGATCATCACCGCCCGGCGCGGATACCGGTCGGCGAGCGGGGACAGCAGCGGACCCGCGATCAGGTCCGGAAGCAGTGTCAGGGCATAGGTCAGCGCAGCCAGCGCCGCGGATCCGGTGCGACCGAAAACCAGGACCGCCACGGCGACCTTGGCCAACTGGTCGCCGAGTACCGAGGCGCCTTCGCCGACCAGCAACCAGCCGAACTCGCTCAACCGTTGAGCGTGTGGCGCGCTGCCGGCGGGCGATCGGTCCGGTGGCGCGCCAGCGTCAGTCATATGCCCGGCGCCCCGCACTGCCGGCCAGACTGGCGATATCCAACTCGGGCCGGGATACGACAGACATGGCTGTCTCCGGACTGCTTCTGCTTCGCACGCACGCCCCCGTTTCCGCGGCCCGACAGCACCGCCGACCGCACGACCGATCGCCCCGATGATGCCGCACCCATTCAGGGAATGTACCCCGCCGGAGCAGATCGGTTACGCAAAGCGATACTGCCGACCGGCCGCCGACGGCACAACCCCCTGATGGTTGCCTGTTCCTGGCGTCGCCCATGGGTTTGTGTGGTCTTCGTTACCGGTTGACATCAAACGAGACGTTGGCGCTGGTCCGAATGAACGCGGCCAGATCCGCCGACTGCCGCAACCGGCTTGGCTCGTGGACGTACATCATGTGTCCGGCCGGATAGTAGGCCAGTTCGATGTTTCCGCGCAGCTCGTCCGGAATGGCCAGATGCGCCACTACGTATTCCGCCGCGTAGTACGGTGTCGCGCCGTCGAAGTGTCCGCATGCCACGTGCACCTTCAGGTCCGGGTTGGCCCGCATGGCGGCGGCCAGCTTGTCCGCGACGGTGACCGACGCGCCCTCGAACTCCTTGTAGGACCACGGCCGCACACCGCTCGACAGGATCTCGTACGGCAAGTCGTTGGCATACTCCAGTTCTGAGCGCACGTAGTGGTTCAGCGCCGCCGTGTAGGGGCCGAGGATCGCCGAGTACGACGGGTCTTCAAGGAACTGTTCCCGCCCGGAGTCCGGGTCCCAGCCGGTGAACCGCGAGTCCAGCCGACCGACCACCTTGCGCCGGTCGCGCAGCAGCTCGGTGAAGAAACGGACGTGCTCCGGCCGGAGGTTCACACGGTCGACGTAGTCCGTGGACAGTCCGGTCAGCCCGCTGAGCCGCGCGACGATGTCGGCCCGCTGCTCGGCGGTCAGCCGGGCGCCGCGGGCCAGCGCCCACGGGTAGTCCCGTTCGGCGAACGCCTCCGCTTCGGCCAGCACGTCGGTCAGCGGCCGGTCGCCGTGCCGGCCGTGGTAGTGCGCGACGGCCGCATACGTTGGCAGATACAGGGAGTACGGAACCTCGTTGCCCTCGGTGAAGTCGATGGTGCCGAGGTCGAGCACGGAGGAAATGAGCATGAGACCGTTGAGGTACATGCCGTAGCGCTCCTGCAGGTGCCCGGCCAGCCCCGCCGCGCGCAGCGTGCCATATGACTCACCGGCGAGGAACTTCGGCGACATCCACCGCCCGTTGCGCGAAGTCCACAACCGAATCACCTCGCCGACGGACTCGACATCGCCCGTGTAGCCGTGGTATTCGGCCGGCTTCTCACCGGTGGCCGCCCGCGAGTAGCCCGTGGACACCGGGTCGATGAACACCAGATCCGTATGGGCCAACAGGGTTTCCGCGTTGTCCACCAGCCCGTACGGCGGCGGCACCCGCTCGTCGACGTCCCCGGCGAGCACCCGGCGCGGCCCGAACAGACCGAGATGCAGCCACACACTGGACGATCCAGGACCACCGTTGAACGCGAACGTCACCGGCCGGGTCGTCGGGTCGGTGTCGGCCAACGTGTACGCCGTGAGGAACACCTCGGCCTTGGGCTTGTGCCCGTCGAACGCGCCGTCCGTGAGCACCTCCTTGCGCAGCACGATCCGCCCGGTCGTGGCTGTGTAGCGGAGGGTCTGCTGCCCGGCGGCCATCTCGTGCGTCGTGGTCACGAGGTCGTCGGTGGGTTCCGGCGACGGGTTGGTATCCGCGTCCGCACCCGCCGAATCGGGCGCGCCGTCGCGTTGTGTGTTGCCCGCAGTGCTCATGAGTGACACCTTATGCCGGGAAGATCGTCGATACGACGGGTTGCCGATGACCGAGCAACACATGACGGCGCACGACCTGGCGGACCTCGACCGGTTGGTCGTGGACTGCCGGGCCTGCCCACGCCTGGTGACTTGGCGCGAACAGG
Source organism: Pseudonocardiaceae bacterium (assembly GCA_036270375.1). GTDB lineage: Bacteria > Actinomycetota > Actinomycetes > Mycobacteriales > Pseudonocardiaceae > DATEPR01. The sequence goes on from DATBCR010000494.1 coordinate 4,734, forward strand.
TGGCGCGGGAGAAACGGGCCGCCTACGCCGACGAGGTCTACTGGGGCCGCCCGGTCCCCGGCTTCGGCCCTTATGACGCCAGGTTGGCCGTCGTCGGCCTGGCCCCCGCCGCCCACGGCGCCAACCGAACCGGCCGCATGTTCACCGGCGACCGCTCCGGCGACGTCCTGTTCGCGGCGCTACACGCGGTAGGCCTGGCCTCCCAACCGAACTCAACGGACATCGACGACGGCATGCGGTTGCTGGGAACCCGGATGGTCGCGCCGGTCCGCTGCGCACCCCCGGAGAACAAGCCGACCCCCGCCGAACGGGACACGTGCCGGCCGTGGCTGGTCCGCGAGTTGACGTTGCTTGCCCCGACGCTGCGCGCGGTGGTGGTACTCGGCGGGTTCGGCTGGCAGGCCCTGCTACCGGCCCTGTCCGCGGCAGGCTGGCCGATCCCCAGCCCACGCCCAACCTTCGGCCACGGCGCGCACGTGGTCCTGCCCGGCCGGTCGGACCTGCACCTGTTCGGCTGCTACCACGTCAGCCCACACAACACCAACACCGGCCGCCTGACCACGGCGATGCTGGAGGAAGTCTTCGCCACCGCCCGCGAGGTCGCCTTCTCGTCGTGAGCCGCGACGGCGGATCACGTGCCGGCGCCGGTCGTGGATCGGAATGGCGCGTAACCGGTTCCGACGGTCGTGAGATGAGGCATCCTGCACAGGTGACGTCCGCCCTGCCACGGCCGGTCGCGCCAAAAGCGCGGAACGCGCCCGAAACGCCCACGGTGCCACACGCGCTGAAGGTGTTGAAGGTACGGCTGCCGATCCTGCTGTCGCTGGCCGCGCTGCTCCTGCTCGCCGTGCTGGCCACCAGGGGCGGTTCCGCCGTGCCGCACGGCAACGGCCTGGTCGTCCGCGGTGGCGGCGACAACGGCCGGATCACCTCGTTCGGGCCGGCCGGCGGTCACGTGCCGACCAAGCTGAACACCATGGTCACCGCGGGCCTGAGCAGTGTGCTGGCCATCGTGCTCGTCGCCTACCTCGTCGCGGCCGTGATGGTCGTTGTCGCGTTGGCATCGCTGCGCTGGCGTCGTGCCCGCAAGCTGCTGTTGCGGGGCGCACCGGCCGAAGACCTGTCCGATGGCCGCGACGCCACCACCGCCGTAGTACTGCTGCGTGGCGCGCGGGCGGCACTCGTCCGGCTGCGCCAGCGGGCCGGCGGACCCCCGTCGGACGCCGTGCAGCAGGCCTGGCTGGTACTCGAGGAGGCCGCGGCCGAGGGCGGCACGGCACGTCGGCCGGACCAGACGTCCACCGAGTTCACCGGCGCCGTCCTCACCGAGCACGACGTCGACCCGGCCGCGCTTGCCACCCTCCGCGCCCTCTACCAGCGCGCCCGCTTCGGCCACCCGGACATGGTCACCGAGGCCGACGCCGAGGCCGCGATCGACGCGCTGGACCGGATCGCCGACATATTGACCGTCCGTGCCCGCCCGACCGACGCCAGTTCAACCCGCCCAACCGAGGCCGGCTCGACCCGCCCGAGTAAGGCCGGCTCGACCCGCTCGACCGCCGCCGGCCCGACCCATGCCAGCCCAACCCGGCCGCCCGACGCCGGCCCGACGCGACCGACCGAAGCCGGCCCACGTGGTGCCGGCACCGATCCGGTCGTGGACCGGCGCCGATGATCCGGTTGCGCGGCATCATTCCCGCGATCGCCGCCGAGGCGGTCCTCACCTTCGGGCTGGCCCGGCTGATCGGCACGCCCGCCGTGTGGTCCGCCCTGATCGCCCTGCCGATCGCGCTCGTCCTGCTGCTCATGTTGACCACCCCGGCCGGCATCGAGCCGCTGTGGTCCGCCCCGCCGGTCCCGCCGTCCGCCGCGACGCACCTTGAGGCCAGCACGCTGGCCAGCCGCCTCGACGACGCCATGGTGGACAAGGGCCGTTTCCGCGGCCGGGTCCAGCCCAGGCTGGCCACCCTCGCGCTCGCGCTGCTGCGCGGCCGCCCCGGCATGGCGGACCTGCCCGACCTCACCGACGGGCGGGCGGTTGCCGCGCTCGGACCGGAACTGCACGCCCTGCTCACCAATCCGGCCGCGACCCTGCCCGAACCGCCGGTACTGCTGGCGCTGCTCACCCGACTGGAGGCACCGTGACGAGTTCGCTGGAGTCCACTGTGGACGAAGCGGGGGGCGACGGTGTGCCGGTAGCCGCGGTCGCCGCCACGTGCGGTGCCGTGCTGACCGGCGTCGGCACCGTCGTGGTCGGCCGGACCCGGACGCTCCGCCTGGCCATGGCAGCCGTGCTGGCCGGCGGCCACGTGCTGTTCGAGGACGTGCCGGGCCTCGGCAAGACGCTGATGGCCCGCAGCATCGCGCAGGCGCTCGGCCTGGACTTCCGCCGCCTGCAGTGCACCCCGGACCTGCTGCCGGCGGACGTCACCGGCTCGTTCCTGTACGACCCGGCCAGCCGCGAGTTCGTGTTCCGCAAGGGTCCGCTGTTCGCGGGCCTCCTGCTGGCCGACGAGATCAACCGCACAACCCCGAAGACTCAGTCCGCACTGCTGGAAGCCATGCAGGAGCGTCAGGTCACGGTCGAGGGCCGGACATTCCAGCTGCCCCGGCCGTTCCACGTGCTCGCCACCGCGAACCCGATCGAGTACGAGGGCACCTACCCGCTGCCCGAGGCCCAACTCGACCGCTTCCTGCTCCGCCTCGACGTCGGCTACCCGCCGCCGGACGAGGAGGTCGAGGTGCTCCGCCGACGGCTGGCCCGCCGGCACGAGGAGACCATGGTGGACGCGGTCATCAACGCGGAGGGTTTCGCCGCGCTGCAGGCCGGTGTCGAACGGGTGGACGTGGACGAGGACGTGCTGCGCTACTGCGTCGACCTGACCGTGGCGACCCGGTCGCACCCGTCCGTGGATGTCGGTGCGTCGCCCCGGGGTGCCCAAGCATTGGTACTGGTGGCGCGGGCGCTCGCGGTGCTGGACGGCCGAAGTTTTGTGCTGCCAGAGGACGTCAAGGAGTGCGCGGTCGCCGCCCTGGCGCACCGGTTGACGCTGCGCGCGGAAACGTGGACGTCCGGCCTGACGGACGTGCAGGTGATCACCGAACTGCTCGGCGTCGTGCCGGGTCCGGCGTCCACCCGCGCGTGACGACGCCGAGGGCCCGGCTGCGGGCCTACCAGGAACAGCGCGGCACGGCGGCACGGCAGACGTGGCGGGCCACCGACGCGCTGCGCCGCGGCCTGGTGCTCGGCATCGCCCTGGTGGTCGGCGGCGCACTGCTGCACCGGCTGGCCCCGGTACTGCTCGGCGCGCCGCTGTTGCTCGGTTCGATCATGGCGCTGCTCACCCCGGTCGGCGGCGAACCGAGGATCCGCGCCCGGCCTCTGCCCAGGACTGTCGAAAGTGGACAGCGCGCTCGGCTGATCATGGACATCGATCCAACCCCCGGCGCCGAGCTGGTCGCGATTCGGTTGCCCAGCCCGGAAAAGAAGGGCATCGGGCCGGTACACGTCGTGCCGGCGTCGGCCCGCACGTTGGTGACCCGGCTGCACTGGGACGCGTGG
>DATBCR010000495.1:0-5358 GCA_036270375.1 Pseudonocardiaceae bacterium
CGGGTCGACACGCCCGCCAGTTCGGCCACTTCTCCGATCCGGAGCATCCGCGTTTCCCGTCGGCGTGCTGGGTATGAGTGTGCTCGCGTGCGACCAGCACACACCTTGGCGCCGGGCGAAACAAGGACATCGCGCGGAACAACGGTGGCTCGTCGAACCGGGACCACTGGTACACAGTATTTCCGGTGGGTGGGTGGTGTGTTGTGTCTTCATTGTCGTTCCCTTTCCTGTGGTTCCGTGCGGTCGGTTTTTGGCCGTGCATATGGAGAACCCCGAACTGGCGGCATTGGTTGCGGTGGCGGCGGTCTGCCACCCGATCGGGTGGCGGGGCGGCCGGCTGGCGTAGCCTGGAGATCGACTCGGGCGGTGGCCGGAGCGGCGATCCGGCGGCGACACGGAGGTCTGGCACGTGGCGGGCAACATCGACTGGATCCCGGCTGAGATCGACACCGACACGCCGAGCGCGGCCCGCCTCTACGACTACTACCTCGGTGGTGGCCACCATTTCGAGGCCGACCGGCAACTCGCCCAGCGGATCTACAAGGTGTTCCCGGAAATGCCCTATCTCGCCCGCGCCAACCGGGCTTTCCTGCGCAGGGCAACGGAGTTCTGCGCCCGCAATGGCATCACCCAGTTCCTCGACATCGGCTGTGGCCTGCCGACCAGCGGCGCGGTGCACGAGGTCGCGCAGGCGATCAACCCGGACGTCCGCGTCGTCTACGTCGACAACGAACCGGTCGCTGTGGCGCACAGCGGGCTGATCCTGGACGGCAACGACAAGGCCGCGATCGTGCACGCCGACCTGCGCGACCCGGACGCGGTGCTCGGCCACCCGGAGGCCCGCCGCCTGCTCGACCTGAGCCAGCCGATCGCCGTGCTCGTGGTCGCCGTCGTGCACTTCGTGCCGGACGCCGACGAGCCTGCTGCCGTGCTCGCCCGCTACCGGGATGCCATGGCGCCGGGCAGTTTTCTGGCCTTCTCGCACGTCAGCGGGGACACGCTGGCGAACGTGGCGAAGGCGGCCGAGCTGTACCGCAACAGCCAGAACCCGGCCTACCTGCGGACGAAGGCCGAGATCGCGGCCATGCTGACCGGTTTCGAACTCGTCGAACCCGGCCTTGTGTTCGTGCCAGAATGGCGGCCGAACTCGCCGGAGGACGCGGTGGACGCCCAGCGCTGTTCCTTCTACGGAGCGGTCGGCCGCCGCGCGTAACGAACTGACGGAGGCGCACCGGATGGACACGGTCCTGGCACGGCTGGCGGACATCGCCCCTGAGCTGGCCAATCTGTACCGGGATCTGCACGCCCATCCGGAGCTGTCCTTCGCGGAGGTGCGCACGGCGGCCGAGGTGGCCCGCCGGCTGGCCGCGCTCGGCGCCGAGGTGACCGAGGGGATCGGCGGCACCGGCGTGGTCGGCGTCCTGCACAACGGCGATGGCCCGACGGTGCTGCTGCGCGCGGACATGGACGCGCTGCCGGTGGCCGAACGGACCGGCCTGCCCTACGCCAGCACCGTGCGCGGCACCGACCCGGACGGCAACGACGTGCCGGTGATGCACGCCTGCTGCCACGACATGCACGTCACGTGCCTGCTCGGCGCGCTCGACCTGCTGGCCGGCGCACGCTCCGCGTGGGTGGGCACGGTGCTCGCGGTGTTCCAGCCGGCCGAGGAGGTCGGCGGCGGCGCGCAGGGCATGGTGGACGACGGGCTGTTCGACCGGTTCGGCACCCCGGATGTGGTACTCGGCCAGCACGTGGCGCCGATGCCGGTCGGGATGGTCGGGCTGCACCCCGGACCGGCGTTCGCGGCGTCGGACTCGTTGCGGGTGCGGATGTTCGGCCGTGGCGGGCACGGATCGCGGCCGGAGACCACCATCGATCCGGTGGTGATGGCGGCGGCCACGGTGCTGCGCCTGCAGACGGTGGTGGCACGGGAGGTGTCCGGCGCGGACACCGCGGTCCTCACGATCGGCGCCCTGCACGCGGGCACCAAGGACAACATCATTCCGGACGAGGCCGAACTGAAGGTCAACATCCGGTCCTACACGCCCGAGGTGCGCGAGCGGGTGCTGGCCGCGGTGCACCGGATCATCCGCGCCGAGGCGGTCGCGTCCGGCGCGGAACGCGAGCCCGAGATCACCATGACCGACTCGTTTCCGGTGCTGTTCAACGATCCTGGCGCGACCGACCGCACAGGGGCCGCCTTCCGCGCGGCGTTCGGCGCGGCACGGTTGATCGATCCGGGTCCGGTGACCGCGAGCGAGGACTTCGGCGTGTTCGGCACCGCGTCCGGCGTGCCCAACTGCTATTGGCTGTTCGGCGGTGTGGAGGCGGACACGTTCATGGCGGCAGCAGCGGCCGGCACCGTGGACAGGGACGTGCCGAGCAACCATTCGCCGTTTTTCGCCCCACTCGTCGAACCGACGATCCACACGGGGGTGAGCACGATGGTGTGTGCCGCGTTGGCATGGCTCGATCCGGCGAAGATCTGACCCCGAAGTGACGCAGGACACAACCGATTAGGTGATCCGTCCGGTCCGCCGGAAATGCTGGTGACGCAACACAAACGGGCGGACACACTGCGCGATAGTGCACCCCAATGATCACCCACTCGTCCGAACGGTTCACTCTTGTGTGACGCTTGTAGCGGTGGGAACGATTGCTCAGTGGCAGAGCGAAGCCGGCTCAAGCTGACGTCATGCGAAGGTGTCGCGGACGTCCCCACAGAAGAATGAACCGTGGACGGGAGACACCGGGTGCGCGCATCACGGCATACCGAGACCGCAAAAGCTGAAGGCGGGGGAAAATGACGGCGCGAAAGGAGTGGTCGGTCGACTGCCGTGATGTGGCCGGCCGAAAGCGCGAACTGACCGTTTTCGCCAGTGGCGGGCATATCGTGTTAGTCGCTCCACCCGGCGAAACGGCGGTGCTGGCCCCGCTGGAAGTCGGCCGGCTGCGGGCCATCCTGCGCGAAGCCGCGGTGGACGCGACCGTCACCCAGCCGTGAGCCGATCCGCACCTCGACTTCCTACTCATGGGTAGGTAGTGCCACGATTGGCGCGGAGGTGCGGCATGACTACCTACTTCGTGACCGGCGCGACCGGCTTCCTCGGCCGCCGCCTGATGGCCACGCTGCTCGACCGGCCGGACTGCGAGACGCTGTATGTGCTGGTACGGCCTGGCTCGCATGACAAGCTGACCGCGCTGGTCGAGGGCTGGCCACGTCGGCACGCCGTGATCGGGATCCGCGGCGACCTCGCCGAGCCTGGACTCGGAATCGATCCGGCCGCACTGCCCGCCACCGTGGACCACGTCGTGCACCTGGCCGCCGTCTACGACTTCACCGCGTCCGCCGAGACCAATCGTGTGGCCAATGTGGACGGCACCCGGCACGTCGTCGAACTGGCCGAACGACTCGACGCCGGCTGCCTGCACCACGTGTCGTCGGTCGCGGTGGCCGGCGACCATGCTGGCCGGTTCACCGAACGGGACTTCGACCTCGGCCAGCACCTCCCGTCCCCGTACCACGCGACCAAGTTCGAGGCCGAGAAGGTCGTCCGGCAGAACCGCACCGTGCCGTGGCGGGTGTACCGGCCGGCCGCGGTGGTCGGCGACTCGCGCACCGGCGAGATGGACAAGATCGACGGGCCGTACTACTTCCTGCCGATGATCGCCCGGCTGTCCGCGCTGCCGGCCCGGCTGCCGCTCGTCGCACCCGATCTCGGCGCCACGAACCTGGTCCCGGTGGACTACGTGGTCGCCGCGATGGACCACCTGATCCACGCCGACGCGCCGTCCGGCGCCACGTATCACCTGGTCTCCCCCACCGGCCAGCCGCTCACCGATGTCTACGACGGCTTCGCGAAAGCCGCTGGCGGGCCACGGATCCGGTTCACCGCGCCGGCCTGGACCGCCCGTCCACTGCGTCGCCTCGGTGCGTTGGCCGCGTCGACGGTCGACCGGGTGACCGGCGGATCGGCCGTGCGCGATGCGGTGCTGACCGAACTCGGCATCCCGCCCACCGTGCTGCCGCACCTGGCGATGCCCACTACCTTCGGCACCGACGACACCCGCGAAGCCCTTGCCGGCAGCGGAATCGAGGTGCCCGACTTCGCCGGCTACGCGGACGTCCTCTGGCGCTACTGGGCCGAACACCTCGACCCGGACCGGGCTCGCCGCAGCGACCGCCGCCGCCCGCTGGCCGGTCGTGTGATCATGATCACCGGCGCGTCGTCCGGCATCGGCCGGGCCACCGCGATGGAGGTGGCCGACCGGGGCGCGATACCGCTGCTGGTGGCTCGCCGCCCGGACGAACTGGACTCGGTGCGCGCCGAGATCGAGGCGGCCGGCGGGACCGCGCACACGTACCCGTGCGACCTGACCGACGCGGAGGCCGTGGACGCCCTCGTGAAGCAGGTGCTCGCCGACCACGACGCGGTGGACATGCTGGTGAACAACGCCGGCCGGTCGATCCGCCGGTCCGTGCACCTGTCCGTGGACCGCATGCACGACTTCGAACGCACCATGACGCTGAACTACTTCGCACCGCTGCGGCTGATCCTCGGCCTGCTGCCGCACATGCGGGCACGTGGGTTCGGTCACATCGTGAACATCACCACGATGGGCCTGGAGACCGACACGCCCCGGTTCGCCGCGTATCTCGGTTCCAAGGCCGCGCTGGACGAGTTCGGCACGGTCGCCGGCCGGGAACTGCTCGGCGACGGCGTGTCGTTCACGTCCGTCCGGATGCCGCTGGTGCGCACGCCGATGATCAGCCCGACCCGGGCGTACCAGGCGCTGCCGGCCGCCAGCCCGAAGGACGCGGCTCTGCTTGTGGTGAAAGCACTTCAGCGTCGGCCGGTACGTGTCAGCCGACCGGAGGGCCGGGCCGTGGAACTGATCGGCATGATCGCGCCGGACACCGCGCGGCTCGTCGCGCATCTGGTGTACGCGGTGATGCCGGAGTCGGCGCCGGAGGTCGGCCGGGCACCGCGTCGGCCGCCACTGGCCGCCGGAGCGGGTGCGCTCACCCGGCTGCTGTGGCGGGCGGCGGCGAACCGGAGGTCGTGACAAATGTCAGCCCAGTCCTCTGACACCTGACAACCGCCTCCCCCGCCGATCAGTGCCACGATCGTCTTATGCACACGAGCCCGACCGCCGACACGCCTCGTATCGCGGGCACCCTGCGGCTGCGGAACCCGCGACATCGGGTGCACCGGCGGTCCATCCTGTGGTGGACGCTCCGGTCGGCGGTGTTCTGGCTGGTGCTGATCCTCGGTCAGGTCGCCATCCGGGTGTTCGCGGACCAGCCGCCGGGCTGGCTGACGGTCACGATGATCGTCTCGGGTGTGGCCGGCG
>DATBCR010000496.1:0-2485 GCA_036270375.1 Pseudonocardiaceae bacterium
CCGACGTTCAACCAACTGCTCGGCATCAACAACCGGGGCCTGATCGCGGGCTACTTCGGTTCGGGTGCCGCCGGCCACCCGAACAAGGGCTACGTCGTACCCGTTGGCGCGCGGGCGTTCCGCAACGAGAACGTGCCGCACTCGGTGCAGACCCAGGTCACCGGTCTGAACGACTGGGGCGTCACGGTCGGGTTCTCGTCGCCGGCGAACAACATGAACCAGGTCAACGCCAACGTCGGCTTCGTCGCCGTACACGGGCGTTTCCGTTCGGTCGCCTTCCCGGCCACCGACAACGCCACCCCACCGGTCAACCAGCTGCTCGGCATCAACAACTACGGCACCGCGGTCGGCTTCTACAACGACGCCAACGGAAACAGCCACGGCTACCGGTACGACACCGACCACAACAGGTTCCACCGGATCACCGTCCCCAACGCCACCAGCGCCACCGCCACCGCCATCAACAACGACAACGACGTCGCCGGTTTCTTCACCAACGCGGCTGGCGGCACCAACGGGTTCCTGCTCCTGGACAACGGCCACACCAGCGTCCTGGCCTTTCCCGGCGCCGCGATGACCCAGGCGCTCGGCGTCAACGACCACCGTGAGGTCGTCGGCGTCTACACGGTGGGCACCGGCAACAACGCCATGACACACGGTTTCGTCTGGACCGCGGCGAACGGCTTCCGGACCGTCGACGACCCGGCGGGTGTCGGCGCGACCACGGTCAACGGCGTGAACAACGCGGGCCAACTCGTCGGCTTCTACGCCGACGCCGCCGGCAACACGCACGGAATGCTCGCCACACCACACAAAACGCCATCCACGACCAGCCACCTCACGTTGCGGGCGACCCCGGTCGGTACGGTGTCGCTCACCCGAGCGGCCAACGGCAACTTGGCCGCTCACCTCAACCTGTTCGGCCTGACTCCAGGCTCCAGGCACGACACGGCAATCAGCCGAGGTCTGTCCACTGTGGTCCGTTTCCCCGAGATCACCGCCGACGGCGCCGGCCGCGTCCAGGCCACCATCACGTCCATCGACAAGGCCCGCGAACTCCCCGCCGGCAGCCAGTTCACCATCCGGCTGGGCACCTCAGGCAGCCCGCTGGCAGCACAGGTCATCGCCCGATCCGGCGCACTGACCGCCAACACCGAATCCCAGTTCCACGCCGTGTCCGAGAACTCCAACCACGTCGCCATCGGTCAGCTCAGCGGCCGGGTGACCGCGGTTTTCGACGCCACAGCACAGAAACTGACACTCACCGTCAACGCGACCGGCCTGAGCCCCGGCGCGCACGCCGCCCACATCCACATCGGCACCTGCGCGAACCAGGGCGCCGTCCAGTACATGATCATGGACCTACAGGCCAATGCCCACGGTGACGTCGTCAACGAAACCCGCGTGGTGACCGGCGTGACCGCCATGCCACCGGCCGGCACCCGTTACCTCAACATCCACCAGGGCGACAGCAACTCGATCCTCGCCAACGGCTCGCCGGCACTGCCCTTCCGCCCCTTGCTCTGCGCCAACTTCTGAGCCCGAAACCACGACACCGGGCCGACCCGTCACGGGCCGGCCCGGTGTCGCGGCCGGGGTCAGAACGCGCCGGTGCCGTTGGGCGTGCCGAGGCCGGTCGGACCGTCGTAGCCGGGCCCTGCCGTGCACAGGTACGAACCGCAGCTACCGTTGGTGCCGCTCGTCACGTCGTTCAGCGATGCGGTGTGCGAGTACGGGAACGAGCCGTAGGTCACCGTGGACGCGTTGCCCGCCAAGGCATACACCGTGGCGATGAGCGGTGACGCGACGCTGGTGCCGCCGAACACGAGCCAGCCGCTCAGGCCGCCGGACGACGTGCTGTCGAACACGGCGACGCCGGTGTTCGGGTCGGCGTCGGCACTCACGTCGGCCACCGTGCGGCGTGCGCAGAGGGGGTCGTGCTGCCAGGACGGTTTCGGTTCGAACGCGGAGCAGCCGCTGCCGGCGCCGCCCCACGCCGTTTCCGTCCAGCCGCGCGCGTTGCTCGCCCTGGTGAGGGTGGTGCCGCCGACGGCCGTCACGAACCGGGACGCGGCCGGGAACTGCACGCCGAAGCCGCTGTCACCGGAACTGGCGGTGATCGCGACACCGGGGTGGTTGAAGAACGAGTTCTCGGCGGACGTCTCGGTCGAGAATTCGCCGCCGCCGTAACTGTTGCTGACAACGGCCGCACCAAGGGTGACCGCACGGTTGACGGATGTGCCGAGGTTGGTGAACGTCGCGCTGTTGGCCTCGACGAGCAGAATGTTGCACTTGGGGCACAGCGCGGACGCCATGTCCACGTCCAGTGACTCCTCCTGTGCCCACCCGCCGTTGGTCCTCGGGTAGGACGTGCCGCCGTTCTGATCGGACTTGGCGAAGCACGCGGTGGTGCTGGACCGCACGGCCGACGGCGCGCAAGAGGTGAGCGCCGGCTCACCGAACTGGGCCCGGTAGGTGTTGACGT
>DATBCR010000497.1:0-3091 GCA_036270375.1 Pseudonocardiaceae bacterium
AGTGCCGTGACGAAACGGTTCCACTCGGCCGGGAAGACGCGCTGGAGGTCCTTGGTCATCCATTGGACCTCACGCCGGGTGGTGGCCGTGACCAGCGCCAGCACGAGCCCGCTGATCCGTTCCGGATGCGCCTCGGCATACGCGAGCCCCAGCGTGGTGCCCCAGGAGATGCCGAGCACCGTCCACCGGTCGACGCCGTGGTGTTGGCGCAGCGCCTCGATGTCGGCGATCAGGTGGGCGGTGGTGTTGGTGCTCAGATCCGCGTTCGGATCGCTGGCCAACGGCCGGCTTCGTCCGCAACCGCGCTGGTCGAACAAAAAAGCCCGGTAGGCGTCCGGGTTGAAGTAGCGCCGTGGGCCGGGGCGGCAGCCCGAACCGGGGCCGCCGTGCAGGAACACCGCCGGTCGCCCGGCCGGATTGCCGCACGCCTCCCAGTAAACCTGATGCCCGTCACCGACATCGAGCATTCCGCTGTCGAACGGCTCGATCGGCGGATACCTTGTCGTCATCGGGCAACCGTAACAGCGCGCAGACCTCCGTCCGTGCCGGGCTCGAACGTCAGTCCACAGTGGGCACAGTGCAGGTTGGCCGTCAGCCGGTTCCCACAACCGCACACCCACCCTTTCTGCCGGGCCGGATTACCCGCGACGAACGCATGCGCCGGCACATTCCGCGCCACCACCGAACCGGCCGCCGCGAACGCGTACTCCCCGATCACGTTCCCACACACCACGACCACGCCGGCACCAAGGCTGGCACCCCGCCGCACCACCGTCGTCAACAATTCGTCCGCGCCCTTGCGCACCGCCGCCCGAGGCCGCAAATCATTGGTGAACAACACGTTCGGGCCGAGGAAAACCTCGTCCTCGCACGTCACCCCGGCGAACACCAGCGTGCCGTTCTTCACGGTCACCCGATCCCCGAGTACGGCACCGGTCTCGACAAAGGCACCGTCACAGATATTGCAGTCGCGTCCGATCCGAGCACCGGGCAGCACGTGCGCGAACGCCCACACCCGGGTGCCGGCACCGACGTCGTCGCTCTCGCACAAACCTGCGGGATGCACGAAGACGTCGTTCACGGCAGCGCCCCCGCCAGCACCTCGACCACACGTTCCTGTTGCGCCGCGGTGATTTCCGGGAAGATCGGCAGGGAGAGCTGGCGGTCCGCCCGCAGCTCGGCATTGGGGAACGCACCCGGCCGGTATCCCAGGTCGGCGAACGCCCCGGTCCGGTGAATCGGCGTCGGATAATGGATTCCGGCACCGATGCCGGCTTGATTCAGCGACCGCAGCACCCGATCCCGATCCGGCACCAGCACCACGTACAGATGCCACACCGGCTCGTTCCCGTCGGCCACCAGCGGCCGCCCGACCGACGGCAGTTGCGCCAGCAACTCGTGGTACCGCTCCGCGGCCTTGCGCCGATCGTCGTTCCAGCCGTCCAGCCGCCGCAACTTCGCCGACAGCACCACAGCTTGCAACGTGTCCAACCGGCTGTTGAAACCCAGCACCGGATGCTCGTAACGCCGTTCGGAACCATGGTCGCGCAACAGCCGGATCTGCCGCGCGAAATCGTCGTCCCCGGTCATCACCGCACCGGCATCCCCATACGCGCCAAGGTTCTTGCCGGGGTAGAAGCTGGTCGCGGCGGCGTCACCGAGCGTGCCGGCGACCGCACCGTGCCGCCGCGCCCCCTGCGACTGCGCGGCATCCTCGATCACATACGCGCCACCCGCCAGCGGCCGGATCAACTCGACCGGTGCGGCCTGCCCGAACAGGTGTACCGGCAGCACGGCCCGGGTTCTCGGCCCGATCGCGTCGGCCACGCCGGCCGGATCGATCAGCCCGGTCTCCAACGCGCAGTCCACCAACACCGGCGTCGCACCGGCCCTTGCCACCGCCTCCGCGGTCGCGATGAATGTGTTGGCCGGTAAGACACACTCGTCACCCGGCCCGACACCGGCCGCCCGCAACGCCAACTCCAGCGCGTCGGTGCCGCTGCCGACCCCGACACAGTGGTTGATACCGAGATAGTCGGCGTACTCCCGCTCGAACGCGGCCACCTGCGGGCCGCCAACGAACGCGGTCCGCTCCAGCACCTGTGCCCAGCCGGCCGCGACCTCCTCGGCCACCTGGCGGTGTTGGGCGGCGAGATCGACAAGGGGAATGTTCGTCACGTGGTCACCTGTCCGGCCTCCGCGGCGCGGTTGGCCGCGATCAACGGTTGTGCGTTCGCGTCGTCGACGGCGGCTGTGCCGCGCCAGCGGTCGATCTTGCGGCGAACCTTGTAGCGCAGCAGCCCGGCCGCGGACCGGGTCGCGTCGCCGGCCAGTCGCCTGCGTGGCACGCTGTTCGCGACGGCGTGCCGGTACTCCTCCTCCTGGGTTTCCGCGGCGGCACGCAGGCTGAACCGGGTCAGCACCAGTTCCCGGCCGTAGCGACCCAGTTCCGCGCGGAGCGCCGGATCGCCGAGCAACCGGGTGGCCGCCAGCCGAATACCGGTCACCCCGGCGCCGAGCGAGCCCGGCCCGAGCCCGTACCACCCGTCCCGCAGGAACATCGGCCCGGTCTCCGGGGTCAGCAGCTCACTGAAACCGCGCTCACCGACGACGATCAGCGGCTTGCCGAACGCCATCGCGCGCAGCGCCGACCCACCCATGCCGAGCACCACGTCCGCCGCGTCATAGGCCGGCCGGGGATCGGCCAGTTCCCCCGCCAGCACCACCAACGGCCGGCCGGCCCGCTCGTTGACCGCCGCCGCGCGCGCCGCCAACTCCGCCCGCACCGGCCCGTCACCGACGATCACCAACTGCACCGGCGTACCGGCAGCGGCCAGCTCACCGGCCACGGTGCAGGCGCTGAGCAGGCTCTCCCGCTTGAGATCCGGCACCAGCCGGCACACCATCACGGCCAACGGCAACCGCGCCGGTGCGTACCGCGCACGGAACTCCGCCGCCCCACCGGAACCCGGCTGGTCCGCATCGGTGTCCACCGGCGGCTCCATCAGGTTCACCCGTGGATAGCCGGCATCCCGCGCCGCGTACTGCAACTGTTCCGTGCCAACGAGAAGCGGAATCGGCCGGGGGAAGA
>DATBCR010000498.1:0-4486 GCA_036270375.1 Pseudonocardiaceae bacterium
CCGACGTGTCGGCCACCCCCGTTTTGGCGTTCGTTACTCGCCGCTGGTCACGGCCGGCGTGCCCGCACCCGCGGTGATGGCGACGTTGCGGACCTTGACCTTGGCCGGCTCCGGCGTCGGGCGGACCACCTCGCGTACCCGGACCTTCAGCAGGCCACGGTCGTAGTCGGCCTCGACCTGGTCGGCGGTGACGCCGCGCGGCAGCGTGAACTCGCGGCGGAACTCGCCGGAGCGGATCTCGCGGACGAGCACGCCGTTCTGGTCGGACTCGTGCTGCTCGGCACGGCGGCCGGTGATGGCCAGCCGGCCGTCGGTCACGGTGACGTCGATGTCGGAGTCCACGTCGACGCCGGGCAGGGCCAGCGTGACGACGACGTCGTTGCCGTCCTTGGCGACATCAGCGGCCGGAACGAAACCAGCTGGCCGGCGGACCGGGCCGAACGCCTGGCGGACCAGGGTGTCGAAGCCGGTGTCGAACTGCCGGAGTTGGGTGGTGAACGGGTACCACGCGGTACCCCGCACGGCGATGGCCATGTCGAACCCTCCTGCACTCACTATTGAGCCCTGCTGGCTCACCTTTCATGAGCTATAACGGCGAGGGTTCGGTGGGTGTTCCCGGGATGGGTTAGTCGATGGACGGGTTCGCTGCTGGTGAACTAACGTCCCCGGCCCTATGGAACTGCGTGAAATCCAGGCCTGCCTGCGGGCCGGCATCGAGGACAGGGCAACCAAGGTCGGCCCGTTCCTGGTCCTCATCAACGCCCAGTCGGACAACGTGTTCCGCAACTACGCGGTACCGGTCGACGGTGCCGAACCGACGGATGCCGACGTCACGGCCCTGATCGAGTACTTCGCCGGCCGGGACCGGATGCCGCGGCTGGAGTACGTGCGCCCGGCGCCCGCCGTCGACGGGCCGTTGCGGGCGGCCGGGTTCGGCGTGACGGACACGTTGACGCTGATGGCGCTGGACGGGGAGTTGCCCGCGGCCCCGGACGCGCCCGGGTACCACGTTCGGCTGGTGACCGACGAGGCCGAGCTGCGGCAGGTGGCTGCGGTGCAGGACACCGCGTACGGCGAGGCGGAGCAGGAGCCGGACCCGGGTGGGTTGCTGCGCACGGTGCGTGACGGCGGGCGTGTCGCGCTGGCGGTCGAGACGGCGACCGGGGCGCCGGCCGGCGGCGGGATGTATTCCGATCCGCAGGGTGGGCTGGTGGAGATCGCCGCGATCGGCGTGCTGCCGGCGCATCGGCGGCGCGGTGTCGGCGGGCTGGTGTCGTGGGCGCTCACGGCCGAGGCGGTTCGTCGCGGTCACCGGCCGTTCCTGCAGGTGGAGCGGGACGAGCCGCTGCGGGTGTACCAGCGGATCGGGTACCGGGTGATCGGCGACATGGCCGATGCGCGGCGACCGGCGCCGGTGGACAGGCCGGTGCCCGTGTTGGCCGCCGACGAGCGGGACACCATGCTGGTGTTCCTGGACTACGTGCGGACCGGCCTGATCAACAAGCTGGTCGGTGTCACCGGGTTGGACGCGCGGCAGGCGATGGTGCCGTCGGGGACGAGTCTGTTGTGGCTGGTCAAGCACACGATGGCGATGGAGGGGTTCTGGCTGCACCACGTGTTCGGCGGCCAGCCCGAGTCGGCACTTGTCGACGACGAACTGGCCGACCAGGACAGCCCGGCGTCGGTGATCGAGCGGTACCGGGAGTTGGCGGTGGCGACAGCCGAGTTGGTCGGGCGGCATCCGGACCTGGGCGAGTTGGGTGCGGTCGCGCCGTTCGGCGGGCCACGGCGGTCGCTGCGCTGGACGCTGGTACACCTGATCGAGGAGACCGGCCGGCACGCCGGCCACGCCGACATCCTGCGGGAACTGCTCGACGGGGCGACCGGCCGCTGATCGGGTGCGGGTCTCCTACTGTGGCCGCATGCCACTGTTCTCGTTCGAGGGCGCCAGCCCGAAGGTGCACCCGTCCGCGTGGATAGCACCGACAGCGACACTGGTCGGTGACGTGACCATCGAGGCGGACGCGTCGGTCTGGTACGGCGCGGTGCTGCGGGCCGACTTCGGCCCGATCGTGGTCGGTGCCGGGGCGAACGTGCAGGACAACTCGGTGCTGCACGGCGGTCCGAGGGGTTGCACGGTCGGCGCCGGGGCCACGATCGGCCACGTGTGCGTCGTGCACGGCTGCACCATCGGCGTGGACGCGGTGATCGGCAACGGGGTGACCGTTCAGGACGGCGCGTGGATCGGGCCGAGGACGATGGTCGCGGCCGGCGCGACGGTGGCGCCGGATACCAGGATTGAAGGTGGGCTGCTGCTGCTCGGCGAGCCGGCCCGGCAGCGGCGGCCGTTGACCGACGGCGCCCGGTGGTGGGTGGACAACAATCCGGCGACCTACCAGGAGTTGGCGCGCAGGCATCGGAACGGCATCGCACCGGTGTCCTGAGCATTGCCATCACATCGAGTGTGATCCGCGTCACGCAAAGATGTCCACCACTGTGGACAACTGTGTGGACAACTTGTGGGCAGTGGATCACCACCGGTGCATGCACACGGGTCGCGCCAGGTTGACCGGGTGCCCGGATGTGGATCAGTGACCACGGCCACCTGGGGATGACGCCAAATGCCGCACGGGCGGTTCACCCGATTGACGTTCACCCGGTCAGCGACCGTACCGTGGCCAAGTGGCGGTCCGCGTGCTACTCGTCGATGACCACGAGGTGGTCCGCCGCGGCCTGCGCGACCTACTCGGCGCCGAACGCGACATCGACGTGGTCGCCGAGGCCGGCACGGTGGCCGAGGCACTGGCGCAGGCGTCGGCGACCAGCCCGGACGTGGCCCTGATCGACATGCGCCTACCCGACGGCGACGGCGTCACCCTGTGCCGCCGCCTACGCGCGACCGACGGCCCCCGATGCCTGGTCCTGACGGCATTCGACGACGAACAGGCGTTGGTCGCGGCCATCGAGGCGGGCGCGTCCGGCTACCTCCTCAAGCAGGTACGCGGCCAGGACTTGGTGACGGCGGTCCGCGAAGTGGCCGCCGGCAGGTCCCTGCTGGACCCGGTCACGACGGCAAGGGTGCTGGCCCGCATCCGCCGAGGCACCGAGCCCGACCAGTTGGACGCACTGACCGAACGCGAACGGCGGGTACTGGACCTGATCGGCGAGGGGCTGAGCAACCGGGAAATCGCCCAACGCCTGTTCCTGGCCGAGAAAACCGTGAAGAACTACGTGACGTCGGTGCTGGCCAAGCTGGGCATGCAGCGCCGAGCACAGGCAATCGCCCTGATCGCGAGGCGAGGTCGCACGTAGCACCGCGAACTTTTCGACGAGCTGGCCACCACGTACGGTCACGTGCGCTACCGTCTGAGTAGTTCTTTGCCGAGGAGGCAAACGGGGAGGCGGGGGTAACCATGGTGATGCCGAACGGCGCCGTAGCCGCCGGCGCACAGGTAGCGGCGCAGCTGGCTCAGATCAACCAGCAAGCAGTCCAGATGCAGAACAGCGCCAAGAGCTTCGTGGCGGCAGCCGGCACGGGCTTTCACATCGAGCCTCAGGCAGCCGCCACTCTCATCAAGGCCTGCCAGGACGCACTCGAAGAACTCAGGCATCTGGACAAGCATTTGTATACCGTTAGCTTGGCACCGCAACTCGGCCAGACTCCGGGCGCGCGAGTGGTCTCCCCGTTCACGCAGCAGGTGGCCGTAGATTCCCAGGGCATGATTCCTGCCATCGAAAGCCTGAAGAAGACACTGGCCGACATGATCATGGCATATCAGAAGGCAAGCACGAACTATGCCGAGACGGAGGCAATCATCGCGCAGTCCCTCAGGCACAAGTAGCGCCAGCGCCGCATCATACCGGCCTGATAGTCTCGATACGGTCCATTGATGAGGAGCGTCGTGAACAGTCGGCTCGTCGTTCTGACCATGGTCGCCCTGATGGGACTGGCCGGATGCGCCAGCGCCACACCAGGTACCGGCGTCGCCGCGAACACGACGACGTCCAGCGCCGAAGCGCCTACGGACAGCGCGAGTAGCTCCGGCCTGGCCGCCATCAAGCCCTGTGATCTCATCGACAGCTCCGAACTCAGCCGGCTCGGTCTGACGAGCACAGGTCCCACCTCCGGCTCCGGCGCACGTAGTTGCGGCTGGGACAACAACGCCTACGACAACGGCCTCGGCTACACAATCGGCGCTGACATCCGCGACGGCCAGGGCTTGAATGACATCAACACGAACGGGTTCGCGCTCAGCAATGACCCGATCGGACATCACCAGGGAAAGCAGGTGCGCGAAACTACCGGTGACGTCTGTGGTGTGACCATCGGTGTGACCGCGACGTCCCGTGTCGATATTTCGGCCAATACAGGAAGTGCGGATATCAACCAGGCGTGCACTCTCGCTAATCAGTTCGCGAAGTTGATAGAGCCCAACTTGCCCTGATCAGGTTGGGACGCGCCAGGTTACGCGGGTGCCGGTGTTCG
>DATBCR010000499.1:0-3636 GCA_036270375.1 Pseudonocardiaceae bacterium
CTGCCACGGACGGTCCGGCTCGACCTTGGCGCCACGGCCAAGGCGCTGGCGGCGGACCGGGCGGCCCGCCGGATCGCGGCCGTCGTCGACTGCGGTGTGCTTGTCAACCTCGGCGGCGACCTGAGCACCGCCGGTTTGGCCCCGGACGGCGGCTGGCGGATCGGCATCGGTGACGACCACCGCATGGCCGACGTCGACCCGGAGGCCACCGTGACCATCCGGTCCGGCGGCCTGGCCACGTCCAGTACGACGTGTCGGACCTGGCGGCGGGCCGGGCGCGCGGTGCACCACATCGTCGACCCGCGCACCGGTGACCTGCCGGATACGGCCTGGCGCACGGCAAGCGTGGCCGCGGCGAACTGCGTCGACGCCAACATCGCCAGCACGGCGGCGATCGTGCTCGGCTGGTCCGCGCCCGGCTGGCTGACCGCGGCCAGGCTGCCCGGCCGGCTGGTCGACCCGAACGGCAACGTGCTCACCGTGGCCGGCTGGCCGGCGGACGGCGAGATCGGGTAGCGCACGATGAATCAGGCCGTCCTCTGGTACGCCAGCCGGGCCACCGGCCTGGTCGCGCTGGTGCTGTTCACCGCGTCGGTGGTGCTCGGCGCGCTGGGCGGCGGCAGATTCGCGAGCGCGCGCTGGCCCCGGTTCGCGGTGGCGGGCGTGCACCGTGCCGTTTCACTGCTGGCGGTCGCGTTTCTGTTGGTGCACATCGGAACCTCGATCATCGACCCGTTCGCTGGGATCGGCTGGCTGGACGCGGTCGTGCCGTTCGGGTCGGTGTACAGACCTTTCTGGCTCGGCCTTGGCGCGGTTGCCGGCGACCTGACCGTGGCCATCGTGATCACCAGCCTGCTGCGGCCGAGAGTGAATCTGCGGCTCTGGCGGTGGGTGCACTGGACCAGCTACGTGTGCTGGCCGGTGGCCGTCGTGCACGGCATCGGCACCGGGCCGACGGATTTCCGGCTGGGCTGGGTGCTTGCGCTGAACATCGTGTGCGTGCTGCTGGTGCTCGTCGCGGTCGGCTGGCGGGTCGGCACCAGCCATCCGGACACCGAAGCGCGGGCGAGAGCGAGCTTGCGAGCGAACCATGTCACAGCGCGTTCGCGAATGCGGCCGACGAGCGCTAGCGAGGAGGTGGTGTGAGCGGTCGGCCGGCGCGTGATCGGGACGTGACGACCGTGCCGAGCGACGTCTTCGCGGCACCCACCACCGGACCGCGGCTGATGGCCGGCTGGGCGGACACCGCGCGGCCGGCCGATCTCGGCGCGCACCTCGGCCGCTACGGCCCACTGCCCGGCGCCGCCGCGTTGATCGACACCGTGCACGCGGCCGGTTTGCGCGGCCGGGGCGGGGCGTGGTTTCCGACCGGCCGGAAGCTGGCCGCGGTGGCCTCCGGGCGGCGCAGGTCGGTCGTGGTGGCCAACGGCGCCGAGAGCGAACCCTGTAGCGACAAGGACCACGCGCTGCTCACCGTCGCCCCGCACTTGGTGCTGGACGGAATTGTGTTGGCGGCCAAGGCTTTGGGCACCGACGACGCGATCATGTGCGTGCACAGGGGCGATCCGGTCGTCGCGGGCGTCCGTGCCGCGATCGCGCAGCGGGCCGGCTTCGATTCCGTTGCTGTGCGGCTGGTCGAGGTGCCGGCACGGTTCGTGGCCAGCGAGGAGTCCGCGCTGGTGAACTTCCTGAACACCGGTGAGGCACGGCCGGTGGACACGCCACCGAGGCCGTTCGAGCGGGGTGTGCGCGGCCGACCGACGTTGGTGGACAACGTGGAGACGCTGGCGAACGTCGCGCTGATCGCCCGGTTCGGCGCGGACTGGTTCCGCTCGGTCGGCACCACGGCAACGCCCGGCACGATGCTGATCACCGTCGGCGGCGCGGTCGCCCGGCCGGGGGTGCGCGAGATTCCCTTGGGCACCACCATTTCCGGCGTGCTCGGGCCGTCCGGTGACGGGTCGGTCGGCGCGGTGCTCGTCGGCGGGTTCGGCGGCAACTGGGTGGCTTTGCCAAGCGCGGCCGATCTGCGGCTGGCCCCGGAGGACCTTGGCGCGGTCGGCGGTTCGCTCGGCGTCGGACTGCTGCTCGCGCTGCCGGCGTATGCGTGCGGGCTGGCCGAGACCGCGCGGATCGCCCGGTATCTGGCCGGCGAGTCGGCGACCCAGTGCGGCCCGTGCATGTTCGGCCTGCCCGCGATCGTCGGCGACCTGGACGCGCTGACGCACGGGGCGCCGGTGGTCGGCCGGCTGCGGCATCGCCTCGGCGTGGTGACCGGGCGTGGCGCGTGCGCCCACCCGGACGGCGCGGTTCGCTTGGCGGCCAGCGCACTCACCGCGTTCGCCGACGACGTGCGGGCGCATGCTGCGGGCCGGCCGTGCGCAGGGGTCGGCAGGGCACCCGTGATCCGGGTGCCGACGGTGACCGGCCCGGGTCTTGGCTGGCGATGACCGACACGCAGCGGCTGCGGGTGAACCCGATCGCCTGCCGAGCCCACGGGCTGTGCGCCGAACTGCTGCCCGAGCTGATCGACCTGGACGAGTGGGGCTACCCCCTGCTCGCGGCCGGCGGGGCGGTGCCCGCACCACTGTCCGACCAGGCCAAAGCGGCCGTCGCCGCGTGCCCGACCCTCGCGCTGCGCCTGCGCACAACGCCCAACTACCCCCAGGGGGTACCCTGACAGGGTCGAATTCTTATGGTGGAGGCCGTCATGCCGGGTTACAGCGAGGACAAGGCCGGCTACCTGCGCCGCCTGCGCCGGATCGAGGGGCAGGTGCGGGGCCTGCAGCGGATGGTCGAGAGCGATGTCTACTGCATCGACATCCTCACCCAGATCTCCGCGGCCACGAAGGCACTGCAGGCTGTTTCGCTTGGTCTGATCGAGCAACACCTAGGCCATTGCGTCAGCGAGGCGATCACCGAGGGTGGCGAGCTGGCGGAAACCAAGCTGCGCGAGGCGAACGAGGCGATCGCGAGACTGGTTAGGTCCTGACTCGTCGATACGGTGCTGAGCTGGGCGGATACCACGGCGTGCCGGGCTTTTCCGATGCGTCGTGACGATACGCGACGGTAACTCCGCCGATTTCATGATTCACCCGGCCCGGGGAGTTCCGGGTGGTCCTTGTGCGATTATTCTGAACGCACTCGATGACAATCCGAGGGGTCGGCTGGTCCCCCCGAGTCGGGGTGGCGGGGACCAGCCGTTCATTTCGATAAGCACCCTTTTTGGGTAGATCCTGTCTTGTCCAGAATGAGTCAATGAGCAGGCCAGCGCATGTCCGGTGTTCCGGCCACTGGGACCTCGGTTCCCACCGCCCGCCGGCAGCGGGCAGTATTCGAGCCATGCCCGCCAGGACAACACTGATCGTGACGGCCGCGGTCGTCGCCGGCCTGTTCGCCGCCGCCTGCGCCCCCGCCGCCCAGAACAACGCGCCCGCCGCGGCCGGCGCGCTCACCCCAGGACAGGGCGCCTGCGCGCCGGCCGCGCTGCACACGCTCAAGGCGAACACGTTCACGTTCGGCACCGACGAGCCGGTGTACGAGCCGTGGTTCGTCAAGGACGACCCGACCAGCGGTCAGGGCTTCGAATCGGCTGTCGCCTACGCGGTCGCCGCCAAGCTCGGCTACCAACACGGC
>DATBCR010000500.1:0-5684 GCA_036270375.1 Pseudonocardiaceae bacterium
GGCACGTCCTGCTCGACCCGCCACCCGGCCTGCTCGACGACGAGTGAACCGTGCACGTCGACGTCGTCACGATCTTCCCCGAGTACCTCGCCCCGGCTCGCGCCGCACTGCTGGGCAAGGCGATCGAGCGCGGCCTGATCAGCCTTGACGTGCACGACCTGCGGGACTGGACGCACGACGTGCACCGCGCCGTCGACGACAGCCCGTACGGCGGCGGGCCGGGCATGGTGATGAAACCGCAGGTGTGGGGCGAGGCTCTGGACGCGGTGTGCCCGCAAGGCACCGACGCCCGTCTCGTCGTGCCGAGCCCCGCAGGCCGTCCGTTCACGCAGGCAGTCGCCGTCGAGTACGCCGAGGAGCCGAGGCTGGTGTTCGCGTGCGGCCGCTACGAGGGCATCGACCAGCGCGTGATGGACCACGCGGCCAGCAGGGGCCTGCGCGTGGACGAAGTGTCCGTCGGCGACTACGTGCTGGTCGGCGGTGAGGTCGCGGTGCTGGTGATGATCGAGGCCGTCGCCCGGCTGCTGCCCGGCGTGCTCGGCAATCCGGAGTCCGCGGCGCAGGACTCGTTCTCCGACGGCCTGCTCGAAGGCCCCTGCTACACCCGCCCGGAGACCTGGCGCGGCCTCCCGGTACCCGAGGTGCTGCGGTCGGGCAACCACGCCGCGATCAACCGCTGGCGCCGCGACCAGGCCATCGAACGCACCTACCACCGCCGTCCCGACCTGCTCGCGCGGCTGCCGGACGACGCACTGGACAAGCACGACAGGACGCTGTTGGACCGTTTGGCGCAGGGCGACGAGCGGTGACGGCCGGGGCGATTTCCGATCCGGCCCCGGCGTCTGGCACACTTGATTGGTTGCTGCCGCCGGGCAGGTCTCCGGTGCGCGCCACAAGGCATCCCCGATTGGTTGCTGCCCTTCATGGCGGCCGGCGGTCGATCGGCGGGAGTACGGGAACAGTCGAATGACGAGGACGGACCACCGATGAACACCCTGGACGCTCTGGACGCCGAGTCGTTGCGTTCTGACATTCCGGACTTCCGGCCGGGCGATACGTTGAAGGTCCACGTCCGCGTCATCGAGGGCTCGCGCGAGCGGGTCCAGGTGTTCCAGGGCGTGGCCATCCGCCGGCAGGGCGGCGGTGTCCGCGAGACGTTCACTGTGCGGAAGATCTCGTTCGGTGTCGGCGTCGAGCGCACCTTCCCGGTGCATTCGCCCAACATCGCCCAGATCGAGCGGGTCACCCGAGGCGACGTGCGCCGGGCCAAGCTGTACTACCTGCGGGAGCTGCGCGGCAAGGCGGCCAAGATCAGGGAGAAGCGGGACAGCCGGCCCGCGTCCTGACCGTCGGCCCACCTGCTCTCCCGTAACCTGGCCAGATATCGCGGCCAGCGCGCCGAGTCGGCACTGCCGACCCGGTGGACGGGCGCCCGGTTACCCAGACGAGGATGGCGATGACCGCGTCGGAAGACGAGCGTGCGGATGTCACGGGCGCGGAATCGCCCACCCTGCGGGAGATCGCGGAGCCGGAGTCGAAGGCGAGCCAGCCATCCCCGGACACCGCTCCTGTGGATGCCAGTAGCGACACCGACTCCGACAAGGCCGCCGTCAAGCCGTCGAAGCCGAAGAAGAAGGGCTCGTTCTGGAAAGAGCTGCCGATCCTGATCGGGATCGCGCTCGTGCTCACGTTCCTGATCCAGACGTTCGCGGCCCGGGTCTACGTGATCCCGTCCGGTTCGATGGAGCAGACCTTGAACGGCTGCCCCGGCTGCACCGGCGACCGCATCCTGGTGGACCGGATCACGTACGACTTCACCGATCCGTCGCCGGGTGACGTCGTCGTGTTCAAGGGACCGCCGGGCTGGGAGCAGAGCGAGTACAACGTCTCGGAGTCCAACAACGTCGTGATCCGGTGGCTGCGCGAGTTCGGCTCGTCCATCGGCATCGGATCGCCGCCGGAGTACGACCTGGTCAAGCGGGTGGTCGCGGTCGGCGGCCAGACGGTGAGCTGCTGCGACCACAACCGGGTCGTCGTCGACGGCCATCCGCTCAACGAGCCGTACATCTACTGGGAACCGGGCCAACCGCAGGCCCAGCACCAGTTCCAGGCCGTCACCGTGCCCAAGGGCGACCTGTGGGTGATGGGCGACAACCGCAACGACTCGTTCGACTCACGGTTCCAGAACGGCGGCGGCATCCGGGGCGTCGTGCCGGCCGGCAACGTGATCGGCATCGCCCGCGTGATCATCTGGCCGCCGTCGCGCTGGCGGGGGATCGGCGAGATCGACCCGCACACGACACCGTCCGCGCTCGGCGCGCCGCTGTGGCCCGGCATGCCGATCGGCACCCTGCCCGTCGGTGTCGGCGCACTGGCCGCGTGGCCGACGCTGTGGCTCGGCCGGCGGTTCCGTACGCGTCTGCGGCTCGGTGACCGGCTCGGCGGGCCGGGGACGCGTGGCCGGGAACGGCGGTAGTTCGGTGGCCGGTCGGACAGGGGTTCGGTTGGCGGAGCAGTTCCGCCCGCAGCGCGCGATCGTGCGTGGTGACACCGGGAACTGGGCGTTACAGGGCACACTGGACCGCCGTGGCCTCGGCCCGGTCGCGGGGGTCGACGAGGCCGGCCGGGGTGCGTGCGCGGGGCCGCTGGTGGTCGCGTCGTGCGTCCTGCGGCCGGGGGACGCGCGGCGGCTGGACGGGCTGACCGACTCGAAACTGCTCACCGAACGATCAAGGGACCGGATGTACGACCTCGTGCTGGCACGGGCGGTGGACTACGCGATCGTGGTGATCCCGCCGGCCGAGGTGGACACGCGGGGTGTGCACGTGGCCAACATCGAGGGTATGCGGCGGGCCGTGGCCAGGCTGGCGACGCATCCCGGGTACATCCTGGTGGACGGGTTCCCGGTGGCCGGGCTGACCGCGCCGAGCATGCCCATCGTCAAGGGCGACCAAGCGGCGGCGTGCGTGTCGGCGGCGTCCGTGCTGGCCAAGGTGACGCGTGACCGGATCATGGTCGACCTGCACGAGTCGTTGCCGCAGTACGGTTTCGACGAGCACAAGGGCTATTGCACGCCGGAGCACGGCGTCGCGCTGGACGAGCACGGGCCGAGCGTGGAGCACCGCTGGTCGTACGTGAACGTCGTCGCCGCGGCGGCAAGGCACGGCATGACATCGCCGAGGAGGGTGGCACGTGGCGGCTTCGCCGCGGTCGTGGTCCAGAATGATGGGCCAACCGCGGACGAGCCGTCACCGGTGTCACGAGGAGGAGCGCGGAGCCGATGAGCGCGGAAGATCTCGAAAAGTACGAGACCGAGATGGAGCTGCAGCTCTACCGGGAGTACCGCGACATCGTCAGTCAGTTCGCGTACGTGGTGGAGACGGAGCGGCGGTTCTACCTGGCCAACTCGGTGGACGTCCAGGTGCGCAACGCCGACGGCGAGGTGTACTTCGAGCTGCGGATGTCGGACGCCTGGGTGTGGGACATGTACCGGCCGGCCCGGTTCGTCAAGAATGTCCGGGTGATCACGTTCAAGGACGTGAACGTCGAGGAGCTGGACAAGCCCGACCTGCGCCTACCCGAAGCCGGCCCGTTCACCAACTGACTCGCCATATACCACAACTCCGCCACCGCCCCCTTTTCTGGCGCCGAGTTGTCCACAGGCATGCCCGCCATCCACAAGTTGATCAACGCCGTGGCTTCCTGACCCCCATCCCCTGCACTGTCGAGTAACACCCGCGCCACCCGGCCGGGCACCCGACGACCGACAGTGGGGAAGTGGCCGCCATGGCGGATGTGATCGACAGCGAACTCCGGGCGCGCCCACCGGCCGTGCCCGAACACGACCTCGGCCGCCGAGGCGAGGACCTGGCCGCGAAGTACTTGACGGACCGCGGCCTGGTGCTGCTGTCCAGAAACTGGCGCTGCCGCGACGGCGAACTGGACCTGGTGGCCACCGACGGCAGAACGCTGGTGGTGTGCGAGGTGAAGACCCGCACCAGCGGCGACTACGGCGATCCGGCCGAGTACGTGACACCGCCCAAGATGCTGCGCGTCCGAAGGGCGACCAACGCCTGGCTGCAACGACACCGGGTCGGCTGGTGCGCCGTCCGGTTCGACGTGGTCACGGTCCTCTGGCCAATCGACGCCGAGCCCGTCCTGCGGCACATCCGGGGTGCGTTCTGATGCCCATCGCGACAACATGGTCCGTCGCCCTGTTCGGTGTGGACGGCGTCCCGGTGGAGATCGAGGCCGACATCTCCGGCGGCCTGCCCGGCATCCGCCTGCTCGGCCTACCCGACCCGGCCCTGCGCGAGTCGAAGGACCGGGTCCGAGCCGCCGTCCGCAACAGTGGCGAGGACTGGCCCAAACGCCAGATATCCCTCGCCCTGTCCCCAGCCGCGCTGCCCAAGAACGGTTCCGGCTACGACATAGCCCTGGCCTGCGGCGTCCTTGCGGCCGCCGGCACAGTACCCACACCCCGCCTGGCCAGCACGGTCCTGCTGGGCGAACTGGCCCTGGACGGCCGCCTACGCCCGGTACGCGGAATCCTGCCCGCCCTACTGGCCGCCCGCCGCGCCGGCCTACAACGAGCGGTGGTGCCAGCAGCCGCCCTACCCGAAGCAGCCCTTGTGACCGGCATAGACATCCTCGGCGCCGCGACTCTGTCGGACATCCTGGGCTGGCTACGAGGCCGAGACGACCTACTCACCCCACCAACCCCAACCTCCGCCACGCCAAACCCAGACGTACCAGACCTACGAGACGTAGTAGGCCAGCCAGAAGCAAGATGGGCACTCGAAGTAGCCGCGGCCGGCGGCCACCACCTGATGCTCACCGGCCCACCCGGCACCGGCAAAACAATGCTGGCCCAACGCCTGGCCGGCCTACTACCCGCACTGTCGCCGCAAGAGTCCCTGGAAGCAACCGCCGTGCACTCGATAGCGGGCGTGCTATCCGCCGAATCCCCGTTGGTGACGGTCCCCCCATTCGTCGCGCCACACCACACCACGTCGGTAGCGGCCCTGGTCGGCGGCGGCAGCGGCCTGGCACGCCCAGGCGCCGTCAGCAGGGCCCACAGGGGAATCCTGTTCCTGGACGAGGCATGCGATTTCGGTGCCCACCGTCTGGACTGCCTACGAACCGCACTCGAAGAGGGCGAAGTCCGCCACGCACGACGAGACGGAATAGTCCGCTACCCGGCCAGATTCCAACTCGTCCTTGCCACAAACCCATGCCCGTGCGCACCACCACGCGAAATCGATTGCACCTGCACAGCACCGGACCGCCGAAGGTACTTCAGCCGCCTGTCCGGCCCCCTACTGGACAGAGTCGACCTACGAGTACGCATGCGCCCCACCACGGCGATAGTGGCAGCCGGCGAGGACCACCCAGAACCCACCGACGCGGTCCGCACCCGAGTAGCCACAGCCAGAGAACGAGCGGTCCGCCGCTGGCGGGAACAAGGCTGGCTGACCAACGCCGAAGTCCCCGGCCCAGTCCTACGCAGAGACTTCGCACCCCCCAAACAGGCAACGGCATTACTGGACCGAGTCCTGTCCACCGGCGCGGTAACCGCCCGAGGCGCCGACAGATGCCTACGAGTCGCATGGACATTGTGCGACTTGGCCGACCGACCCCACCCAGACGCGGACGACGTGGCAGCGGCACTGGAATTCCGAGAC
>DATBCR010000501.1:0-2067 GCA_036270375.1 Pseudonocardiaceae bacterium
CGTGGTCGCCATTCTGTCCAGGCAGCGCAACAGCATCGGCTGGGCGGGCGGCCGCAACAACGTGAACCAGGCGGCCGAAGTCGTGGTGAAGGTGCTCACGCCGGGACTGACCTGAGCTTTCCCTTCAAGATCGGTTGCGCGGAATCGGTTGATACCGGCGGAAATCCGGTCCGTGCCGGCGGCGTCGGGGTCGGGTGCCAGACTCAACGGGTGCTGGACGCGGGTGTTGACGACGGCTCGGTCGGTCGGCGGCTGCTCACCCGGGTACTGGCGGGCGTACCGGCCGGCGAGTCGCCGCTGACGCACGCCGTTGATCTCCCGGCTCGGACCGGCTGTTACACGGAATGGCCGGCGTGGGCCGATCCGGTGGTGGTCGAGGCGTTGGCCGGCAGCGGCGTCGCGCGGCCGTGGACGCATCAGGTGGCCGCCGCCGGTCTGGCGCACGGCGGCCGGCACGTCGTGATCGCGACCGGCACCGGGTCGGGCAAATCCGTTGCGTACCAACTGCCCGTGCTGTCGGCGCTGCGGGCGGACGGCAAGGCGACCGCGCTGTACCTGTCCCCGACCAAGGCACTCGGCGCCGATCAGTTGCGCTCGGTGCGGGCGCTGGACCTGCCGGACGTCCGGGCGGCGAGTTACGACGGGGACACGCCGATCGCCGAGCGGGACTGGGTGCGCGCGCACGGGCGGTGGGTGTTCACCAATCCGGACATGCTGCACCGGGGTTTCCTGCCGCAGCATGCCCGGTGGGCCCGGTTGTGGCGTCGGCTTTCGTTCGTGGTCATCGACGAATGCCATGCGTATCGCGGGGTTTTCGGCTCGCATGTCGCGCTGCTGCTGCGCCGGTTACGGCGGATCGCCGCGAAGTACGGAGCGGACCCGGTGTTCGTGCTCGCGTCCGCGACGGTGGCCGATCCCGGTGCACTCGCGAGCCTGCTGACGGGGGTGGAATGCGCGGCGGTCACCAAGGATGGGTCGCCGCGCGGGGCGCGGACGGTGGCGCTGTGGGAGCCGCCGTTGCTGCCGAAACTGGCCGGGGAGAACGGATCCCCGGTGCGGCGGCAGGCCGGTACCGAGGCCGCGCGGATCATGGCCGACCTGGTGATCGAGGGGGCGCGGACGCTGACGTTCGTGCGGTCCCGGCGGGGTGCCGAGCTCACGGCGTTGACCGCGAAACGGGTGCTTGGCGAGGTTTCCGGCTCGCTCGCCTCGCGGGTCGCCGCTTATCGGGCCGGTTATCTGGCCGAGGACCGCCGAGCACTGGAACGTTCACTGGACAGCGGCGAGCTGCTGGGGGTGGCCAGTACCAACGCATTGGAGCTGGGGGTGGACATCGCTGGGCTGGATGCCGTTGTGGTGGCGGGGTATCCGGGCACGATGGCGTCGTTCTGGCAGCAGGCGGGGCGGGCCGGACGGTCCGGGGACGGGGCGCTTGTGGTGTTCGTGGCCAGGGAGGACCCGTTGGACACGTACCTGGTGCACCACCCGGACCTGATGCTGGCACGGCCGGTCGAGGCGACCGTGCTCGACCCGACGAACCCGTACGTGCTGGCGCCGCACCTGGCGTGCGCGGCGGCCGAACTGCCGCTCACCGAGTCGTGCCTCGCCGACTTCGGCGGTGCGGCGGCCCGCGCGCTTGTCGACGAGTTGGTGGCGGATCGGACGCTGCGGCGGCGGCCGGCCGGGTGGTACTGGACGTCAAGGCGGTTGCCGCACGCGTCGGTGGACATCCGGGGGTCGGGCGGCACGCAGGTGGCGGTGGTGGAGGCCGATTCCGGTCGGATGCTCGGCACCGTCGACCCTGGCGCGGCGTGCTGGTCGGTGCACCCCGGGGCGGTGCACCTGCATCAGGGGGCGTCGTTCGTGGTGGACGAACTGGACCTGGAACAAGGTCTGGCGCTGGTGCACGCGGAGGACCCGGATTGGACGACGTCACCGAGGGATGTCGTGGACATCTCGGTGGTGCGGGTGCTGGAACGCCGGGATTTCGTCGGTGTCAGCACGTTTCTCGGCGAGGTGGACGTGACGGCGCAGGTGATCGGCTACCTGCGGCGGCTGCCCACCGGG
>DATBCR010000502.1:0-4931 GCA_036270375.1 Pseudonocardiaceae bacterium
CGGCGCGCGTCCGAGCACAACCTCACCGACCGGCTCGCGCTGACCGGGCCGAGGGACGAGCTGAAGGAACTCGCGGACACGTTCGACGGCATGCTGGACCGCCTCAACGCCGCGTTCGCCAGCCAGAAGCGGTTCGTGGCCAACGCGTCGCACGAACTGCGCACGCCGCTCACCGTCATGCGCACCGCGATCGACGTGACGCTGGCCAAACCGAACCACAGCCCCGCGCAGTTGGAGACGATGGCCGTCGAGGTGCGGAGCGCCGTCGACCGGGCGGAGAAGCTGATCGACGCGCTGCTCACCCTCGCCCGCAGCGACCGGGGCGTCGCCGGGACCGAGTTCGTCGACCTGGCCACCGCGGCCGAGGACGCCGTCGAGGCGGCCGGCACCGAACTGGCGGCGGCGGGAATCGCGGTGGACATCGCGCTGCACCCGGCCGAACTGCACGGCGACCGGGTGCTGCTGGAACGGATGGTGGCCAATCTGGTGCAGAACGCGGCCCGGCACAACGTGCCCGGCGGCTGGCTGCGGCTGCAGACCGGACAGCGGGACGGCCGGGTCTGGCTGGTGATCGCCAACGGTGGCGCGCCGCTGGCCTCGGATGTCGTGCCGACCCTGTTCGAACCGTTCTGCCGCCTCGCCGAGCGGGTCGACTGGGAACATGGCGTCGGTCTCGGTCTGTCCATCGTGCGGTCGGTCGTGACGAGCCACGGCGGTCAGGTACGCGGCGCGCCCCTGCCGGAGGGCGGGCTGGAGATCACCGTGACACTGCCAACCGCCATCCGGCCGGCCCCGGTCGGCGCCCTCGCGCGGTAGCTTGATCCTGACGGACCGAGCCCCCGGAGGTACTGATGCCGATGCCGCTGCTGCCGACCTCGCTCGTCGGCAGTTATGCGCAGCCGGACTGGCTGATCGATCGGGCCAAGCTGGCCGGCCGGTTCCCGCCACGGGTGCGGGCCAAGGAATTGTGGCGGGTGGCACCGGAATTCCTGGCGCAGGCGCAGGACGACGCCACGCTGCTCGCGATCCGCGCCCAGGAGGACGCCGGCATCGACATCATCACCGACGGTGAGATCCGCAGGGAGAGCTACTCCAACCATTTCGCCACCGCGCTGGACGGCGTCGACATCGACAATCCGGGCACCGCGCTGGACCGCAGCGGGCACCCGAACCCGGTGCCAAGAATCAGCGGCCCGATCCGCCGCACCCGGCCGATCGAGGTCGACGACGTGCGATTCCTGCGCGCGCACACCGATCACCCGGTCAAGATGACCGTGCCCGGCCCCTTCACCATGAGCCAGCAGGCGCAGAACGACCACTACCCCGATCCGGAGTCCGCGGCGATGGCCTACGCGGCCGCCGTCAACGCGGAGATCCGTGACCTGCACGCGGCGGGCGCGGACATCGTGCAGATCGACGAGCCCTACATGCAGGCCCGCCCCGACGCGGCCCGCGCCTATGGCCTGGCCGCGTTGAACGCCGCCCTGGACGGGATCACCGGCACCACGGCGGTGCACATCTGTTTCGGCTACGCCGCGATCATCCACGAACGCCCCGAGGGCTACTCGTTCCTGCCCGAACTCGCCGGCTGCCCGGTGCACCAGGTGTCCATCGAGACCGCACAGTCCGGACTGGACCTTGGCGTACTGGCCGATCTGTCGGACAAGACGATCATCCTCGGCGTCATCGACCTGTCCGACCCGACGGTCGAAACCGCCGATGTGGTCGCGGACCGGGTGCGGCGGGCGTACGCGTACACCACGCCGGACCGGATCGTGATCGCCACCGACTGCGGGATGAAGTACCTGCCCCGGCACAGTGCCGAGGGCAAGATGCGCGCCATGTCCAGTGCTGCGGCCCTGCTCCGCGCCCAACTGTGAATCGATGGGAAACCCTATGCCACGCAAGGACATCCAGATCAGCACGCCCGACGGCAGCGCGGGCGGGACACTGCACGTCCCGGACGGGGACGGCCCGTGGCCCGGCGTGCTGGTCTTCCCCGATGCCGGCGGATTCCGGGAGACCTTCCGGCAGATGGGCGACCGCCTTGCCGACATGGGTTACGTCGTTCTCGTCCCGGACATCTTCTACCGCGCGGGCGACTGGTCGCCGTTCGACATGGCCACCGTGTTCACCGACGAGCAGGAGCGGGCCCGACTTGGCGGCCTCGTGAGCGCGCTCACCGACGACCGGATCATCGCCGACACCAAGGCGTACGCGGAGTTCCTGCTGTCCAGGCCGGAAGTGACCGGATCCGCGATCGGCACCACCGGCTACTGCCTCGGCGGACGCATGTCCCTGATCGCCGCGGGCGGGCTCGGTGACACGATCGCGGCCGCGGCTTCGTTCCACGGTGGTCGGCTGGCCGTGCACGACAGCCCGGCCAGCCCGCACCTCGCCGCGGACCGCATCACCGCCACCGTCTACGTCGCGGGCGCCGAGGAGGACAGCTCGTACACCACCGAACAGGCCGACCTGCTGCGCGACGCGCTCACCGGGGCCGGGGTCGACCACACCCTGGTGACCTACCCCGCCCGACACGGTTTCGCGGTACCCGACAACTCCACCTACGACGCCGAAGCCGCCGCCCGGCACTGGGACGCACTTCAGCAACTCTACGGGGACCATCTCACGAATTCCTGAACCACCGCGAAACCCGAGGGTTCAGGGCACCACGGCACTTGCCGCGGCGAACACCAGGGTGAAGAACAGAATCGTCGGCAGTAGGGCGACAATGCCCATGACGAGGCCGCCGACCGCCTGCCCGTGTCCGCCGAGCCGGTTACCGCTGGTCTGCACCAAACCGACAATGGACAGGATGATCGCCAGTCCGGCGAGGCCGAAATCGCCGAACGGAATCCAGAAACCGCACAGCGCGAGGATACCGAAGACCATGCCGGCGGTGGCGAATCCACTGCTCGGCAGGACGGTCGGCGCGACGACGATGCTGTTCTGGACGATGGCCGCCGGACCGCCGATGGCCCCGGTCCCCTGCATCGGCTGCATCATCGGCTGTTGCATCGGCATCTGCATCTGCATCATGGGCTGCTGTTGTGCCATCTGACCGGGCAGGTCGCGGAACAGCGTTTCCATGTCGCCGTAGGTCACCGCCTGATAAAGCTTGCCAAGCCGGTCGTCGTATTCCGCGACGGGCAGCCGGCCCTCACTTTGCGCGGCACGCAGGCGATCGGCGGCGGCCTGTCGGTCACTGTCCGAAATCCGTACCTGGCGACCCGGATCGGTCATGTCAACCATTCTCCCCGTTAGTCTTGCAACCCACGCGTCTGGGCCGTCTGCAACTAGCCTTCGGTGTTTGCCGGGATCACGTTACGGGCGGCCGACATTTGTCCAAGAAATTTCAAGAGCAGGGGTTTTGTGTCTGGTTTCGGTGCCTGTACCGTGCGGCGATGCGGGTACTCGTGACGGGCGCGTTGGGCCGGATCGGGCGGGCGTCGGTCACCGCGCTCGCGGACGCCGGCCACGACGTCACCGCGACCGACGTGGCAGGTGCGCGCGACCTGACCCCCGTGCCCGGTGCGCGTGCGCTGCTGTGGGCCGATCTGGCCGACGCGGGCGATGCGTTCGCGGTGGTCCGGGGGCACGACGTGGTGGTGCACGCGGCCGCCATCCCGAACCCGGTGACGCACCCGCCGCACACCGTGTTCCGCAACAACCTGATGGCCGCGTTCAACGTGATCGAGGCGTCGGTGCGGTTCGGCGTCACCCGCCTCGTCAACATCTCCAGCGAGTCGGTGCTGGGCTGGGGGTTCGCCGAGCGGCCGGTCCGGCCGGACTATCTGCCGGTCGACGAGGAGCATCCACTGCGGCCGCAGGATCCGTACGCTCTCGCGAAGTCCTTCGCCGAGCAGCTGTGCACCGCGGCGGTGGCGCGTTCCGCGCTGCGGGTCATCTCGCTGCGGCCGGCCTGGGTGCTGTGGCCGGACACCTATCAGGCGGAACTGGGTCCCTTCGTGCGCGACCCGTCCATGCCGATGCCCGCGTTGTCCTATGTGGACGGACGAGATGTCGCGGATGCGATCGTTCTCGCCGCCGGCAGCGAGGAGCCCGGCCATTCCGTTTGTTACGTCGTGGCCCCCGACCTGCCGGTCCGCGACAACCTGGTCACGGAGGCCCGCAGGCACTTCGGCGACCACGTCGTGATGCGGCCGGTGGACCGGCCGGACGCGGCGGGCACATCGCCGGCCGGCATGCGGCGACTGCTCGGCTTCGTCGCACGGCATTCGTGGCGGGACCACGTGGACGCCTAGAATCGGCGCGAAAGGGGCCCACAGTGAAGGCGATTCGCGCTGTATCCGGACTGGTCTGTGTCCTGTGCCTGACCGCGGGGTGCACCGCCGCGACCACGTCCACATCGGCCGGCACGGCACCTTCGACCACGACAACTGCACCGGCCACCACGACGAGCACGACTACGACGCCGGTCTCGGCGGTGCCTCGGCCGGATCACGTGGTGGTCGTGATCGAGGAGAACCACTCCTACGCCGACGTCATCGGCAGCGCCCAGGCGCCGTACCTCAACTCCCTCGCCGGCCAGGGCGCGCTGTTCACCGCGTCCTTCGCGGTCGCCCACCCCAGCGAACCCAACTACCTCGCGGTGTTCTCCGGCTCGACCCAGGGAGTCGGCGACGACTCCTGCCCGCACACGTTCACAGCGGGCAGTCTCGGCGGGCAGCTCGTCGCGGCCGGCCTCGGTTTCGCCGGCTATTCCGAAGGCCTGCCGTCGACCGGATACACCGGCTGTTCGGCCGGCGAATACGCGCGCAAACACAACCCGTGGGTGGACTTCCCCGCCGTGCCCGCGTCGGCCGACCTGCCGTGGAGCGCGTTCCCGACCGACTTCGCCGCCCTGCCGACGGTGTCCTTCGTGATCCCGAACCTCGCCGACGACATGCACGACGGCACCATCGGCC
>DATBCR010000503.1:0-10435 GCA_036270375.1 Pseudonocardiaceae bacterium
AGAGCGGCAACATGCTCGGCAACCTCGGCCCGCCGCCGACCACCAAAGTATCGGTTACGGAAGTCCCCATCCGGAAACACCGTATCCGCGTCCACCGTCCCGGTCAGCCCACCCTCGTCCAACGCCACCCGCACGATAACCCCAACCCCATGCTCGGCACACGCCGGCAACAACTCCTCGGCCGGCTCCTGGTGAAACACATTATAAATCACCTGCACCGTATCAACCTGCCCACTCCGCACCAACTCAACCCCATTACCCGGCTGGTGGTCATTGATGGAAACCCCGAACAACCGGATCTTCCCCTCCTCCTTCAACGCCGCCACCGTCTCCAGCCAATCCCCTCGCCCCACCCACTCGTCACTCCACACATGAAACTGCAACACATCAAACGCATCCAGCCCAGACGCCCGCAGGCTGGTCTCCACACTGGCCCGGATATGCGACCCAGGAAACGCCACCGCCGGATCGATCCCATCCGGCGCCGGCCATATCCCATTCATCGGCGGCACCTTCGTCGCAACGATCAGCCCTTCCCCGGCATGCGCCCGCAGCACCCCACCCACGATCCGCTCGCTCTCCCCGTATCCACGCGCGGTATCAATGAAATTGACCCCGAGCTCAATCGCCCGATGCAACGCCCGGACCGACTCGTCCTCCGCCGCCCCGATCCACATCGAGCCACCGATCCCCCAAGCCCCGTAACCGATCTCGGACACCGACACCCCGGTCCGACCCAGCTCACGACAGCGCATCAGACAATCTCCTCAGTCACTCGGCGTGGCGTCAAGGACGGCCATTTCATCATCGCTCAGCACCAGCTCAACCGCACCAACCGAATCCAGAATGGTCTCCGGCCGACTGGCACCAGGAATCGGGATCACCTCAGGCGCCTTGGCCAACATCCACGCAAGACAAACCCGCTGCGGACTCACCCCGTGCCCCGCCGCGACCTCCCCGAAAGCCGCGAACGACGACCCGATCCGAGCCGCCGCCCGTGCACTCCCACCCAGCGGGCTGAACGGCAGAAACGCGACCCCCAACTCATGACACAACCGCAACTCCGGCTCACTGGACCGAAACGCGGGCGAGAACTGGTTCTGCACCGACACCAACCGCCCACCGAGGATCTTGTTGGCCAACCGAATCTGCTCCGGGTCCGCATTGGAAACCCCGGCCATCCGGATCTTGCCGGCATCCAACAACTCAACCAGCACCCCCACCGAATCCTCGAACGGCACCCGAGGATCCGGCCGATGGAACTGATACAGCCCGATCGCCTCGACCCCCAGCCGAGCCAACGAGGCATCACAGGCCCGCCGCAGATGCGCGGGCGACCCGTCCCGCGTCCAGCTCCCGTCCCCCGGCCGCAGGTGACCACCCTTCGTAGCAACAAGAACCCCGGAGGTGTCACCGCCATGAGTAGCCAACGCCCGTGCGATCAACAACTCGTTGTGCCCGTCGTCATCCGCGGTCAGGTGGTACGCGTCCGCGGTGTCGATCAGGGTCACGCCCGCGTCCAGCGCGGCGTGGATGGTCGCGATCGAGCGGGCTTCGTCCGGCCGGCCCTCGATGGACATGGGCATGGCGCCCAGCCCGATCGCACTGACAGTGGTTTCGCCGATTCGGCGGGTTCGCATACCCCCAAGCCTGCGCACGATCGGCCGCCGTGTCCAACAGACGTCTCTACTGACTGTGAGCGGCTATCGTGATGAATCATGGAGTTGCGTCACCTCGAGTATTTCGTAGCGGTCGCTGACGAACGGCACTTCACCAGGGCGGCCAACCGGCTCCTGGTGTCGCAGTCCGGGCTGTCCGCCTCGATCCGGGCGCTGGAGCGGGAACTCGGCGCACCACTGTTCGTTCGCAACACCCGCAGGGTCGAGCTCACCGAACTCGGCCGGGCCACGCTGCTGGACGCGCGGCAGGCCCTCGCTAGCGTCGTCGCCGTCAAGCAGGCCGCGGCCGCGGTGAGCGGACTGCTGCGCGGCACTCTCGCGATCGGCACCGAGCAGTGCATCGGCGTCGTCGACGTGGCCGCCGTGCTGGCACGCTTCCACGCGGCACACCCCGGCGTGGAGATCCAGCTCAGCCAGGCCGGCTCGGCCCGGCTCGCGAACGACGTCGGCGCCGGGCGACTCGACATGGCGTTCGTCGCCACCGCAGGTGACCCGCCGGACGGGGTGCGGCTGGTGCCGATGGCCGACGAACCCATGGTGCTGCTCTGCCACCCGGCGCACCCGCTCGCCGGCACCGTGGTGGACTGGGCCGACCTGGCCGAGGAGACCTTTGTGGACTTCCATCCGGACTGGGGCGCCCGCCAGGTCACCGACCGCGCGTTCGGCGAAGCCGGTGTGAGCCGCCGCGTCACGCTCGAAGTGAACGACGTGCACAGCCTGCTGGACCTCGTCGACCACGGCCTCGGCATGGCGATGGTGCCCCGCCCGGTCGCGGACAAACCCCAGGCCACCACCCTCTGTGTGCTCCGCGTGCCCGGCGACCACGCGCCGATCTGGCACGTCGCCGCCGCGGTACCCGAGCACACCCAACCCAGCGCCGCCGGACTGGCATTCCTGTCCGAAGTACCGGGATTCGCTCTTGTACCAGGCTAAAGCCGACGCAGGCCGCTCAAGATCCGTTCCATCAGCATCATGTCCGGGCTCTCACCGTCCACCGACGCGGTCTTGTGCACCAGCAGCAACCCGCTCGCCGCCATGTCCCCGGCCAGCACCTTCGCGATCCCCAACGGCAGCCGCAGCAGGGCCGCCACCTCGGCGACCGACGTCACCTGGTGGCACAGCGCGGCAACCGCGTGGTACTCGGTCGGCGTCGACTCGTCGTGTTCCCGGTAATGATCGGTGGTGGACAGCAGGGTCTCGATCTCCAGCCGGTACTTCGGCGTCGTCCGCCCGCCGGTCCACGCGTAGCCCCGAACCGCGGACGGCGCCGCCTCCTCGTACTCCTCCATCTCCGGCAGCGGGCCGATCAGCGCCGGCAGTTCGACGTCGCGCGGTGGCCCGAGGGGTGGCCCGAGCGGCGGCACACGGTCACGGGGATCGCGGCGCCTGGGTTCGGGTCTGGTGGCCATCTGCATCTCACGCCGGTTGGCGCGTGGCCGATCTCTTGAGGTGCTGGAGCTCGGCCCGCAGTTCCGGGGTCAGGATCTGGCCGACCTGGTCCACAAGCACCGTCATCTCGTAGGCGACCTGGCCGACGCTGCTGTCCGGCGACGCGAGCACCGCGAGACACGAACCGTCCCGGACGGACATCAGCAGCAGCACCCCACGCTCCATCTCGACGACGGTGCGCAGCACACCCCCACCGTCAAGGCAGCGGGCCGCTCCCTGGGTCAGGCCGACCACCCCGGACGCCACCGCGGAGAGCTGTTCGGCACGGTCACCGGGCAGGCGCGACGACGCGGCCAGCATCAGCCCGTCGACGGACACGACGACGGCGTGCGCGACACCCGGTACCCGGTCGGTGAAGTTGGCGATCAGCCAGCCGAACTGGTTGACCTGCCGCGACCCTGCCGCTGCTGTCATCTGTCCTCCCCATTCCCGTGTTCTGTCGACGCCTCCGGTGACGCATCCGGCCTACTGTGCGCGCCCTGGCGGACGCCGGCCTGGTAGTCGTTCAGGAATCCCCTCGTACGGGACGGATTGCGGTGCGTGGTGCCGGTGCTGACCGGCGCAGGCGCCGGTGCGGCCGCGGGCTGCCCGGCCGGCCGTTGTTCGACCAGACTGGGCACCGCGTGTGAACGCGGCACCCGACGCGGCAGCCCGACGGCGGTGTACGCCGAACTTGGCTGTGTACTTGGCTTTGCGACGGCGGGCGGCGGTTCACTGGGAACTGGTCCGAGCCGGCCGGCGCCGCTGTCCTGTCCGTCCGGCGGCACGAACCACGTGAAGTCCGTCGGGGCGAGATCCGGCCGCGATGTCATGCCACGAATGGCGGACCCACTGAACGCGGCCCACTCCGCGCCCGAATCCGGTGCCGCCCGCCGCGCCCCGGCGGCCACGCCCGACCCGTCCGCGTGCCCGTTCACCGCATGCCCGTTGACAACCGCCGTGTCCACAATGGACCCGTTGAGTGGCCTGTCGTCGATCGCAATGTCACCGTCGGGGAACGTGTTGCCGGACCGGATCGGCGCACTGCCCGGCTTGACCAGTTCGGCCGGCACCCGCACGACCGCGAGCAGCCCACCGTCGGCCGGCACCTCGAGCACGACACGGATCGAGTGCCGCCTGGCGAGCCGGCCGACCACGTACAGGCCCATCTGGCGGGACACCGGCACGTCCGGGCTCTCCGCGGCGTCCAGCCGCCCGTTCGCGTCGGCCAGTTCCGGCGCGGCCATCCCGATGCCGTCGTCACGGATCTCGATCCGCACCGAACCGTCCGAGAAACTCTTGCCACCGACGAAAACCTGGGCCTGCGGCGGCGAGAACGACGCCGCGTTGTCGAGCAGTTCGGCGATCAGCCGGGTGAGGTCGCCGGACGCGTAGCCGAGCACGTCCACCGACGGCGTCGACCGGACCACGACCCGTTGGTAGTGCTCGATCTCGGACACCGCGGCGCGCACGACGTCGGCCAGCGCGAGCGGGCCGCCGGACCGCCGGGCCGGGTCGTCGCCGGAGAGCACCATCAGGTTCTCGTTGTTGCGGCGCATCCGGGTGGCGAGGTGGTCCAGTTTGAACAGGTTGGCCAGCTGCTGCGGGTCCTCCTCGTTGCGCTCCAACCGTTCCATCAGCCGCAGTTGCCGTTCGACCAGGCTCTGGCTGCGGCGGGACAGGTTGATGAAGATGTTGCGCAGGTTGCTGCGCAGCGTCGCCTGGCCGACCGCGGACCGCACCGCTTGGCCGTGCACCGCGTCGAACGCCCTGGCCAACTGGCCGAGTTCCTCGTGCGTGTGCACCGGCACCGGCTCGATGTCCAGACCGGTGAGATTGCCCTTGTCGATGCTGGCGACCACGTCCGGCAGCTGGTGCTCGGCCACCTCGAGCGCGGTGCGCCGCAGGATGTTCAACGACCGCAACAGGTTCCGGCCGATGACGACACCGACCCCGATGGCGAGCAACAGGATCGCGAGCAGGATGACGGACTCAACGACGGCCGACCGGGTGGCCGAGTTGCGCAGGTCCGCCGACGTGCCGGTGAGGGAGTTGCCGAACTGGCTGGACACCTTCGCCAATTCGCCCGCGGCCGCGTCGGACGACGCGACCCATGCCGGTGATGCGACGCCGAGCGAGCCCATGATCCCGCCACTCGGGTTGCCGACCACCTGCAGGGTGTGGCCGTTGGACAGCACCTGCTGGGCGAGTTGTTCGCGGTTGTTCAGATCGTTGGTGATGGCCGAGTTCTGGAACACGGCCAGCTGGTCGGGCGTGACGCCGACCTGGAAGTTGTTCAGCCGGTCCTGCAGCAGGATGTCGGACGTCTGCACGGTTTGCAGTTCGGTGTCCAGCATGTTGCCGCGCGCGATGGCGACCGCGACGATCGTCTGCTGCTGGCGGACCTGTTCCTTGGCCACTTCGAGGTCGTTGAGCGCCAGCGCGAGGCTGGTCAGCTGCGGGTCGGCGAGCTGCGGGGTGAGCGCGTCGTCGAGGTCGAGCGCGGCGTTGATCACCTGGCCGTAGTTGGACACGACGGTGACCACGTCCGCCGTTGTGGTGAGCGCCTGCTGGTGCAGCACGGGCAGGCCGGCGAGCTGGCCGACAAGGCCCTGGTAGCGGATGCCGGCCGCGCTGTTCGGGTCGAGCAGTGGCTTGCCCTGGCTGATCACGGCGGCCGCGTCCCGGTCCGACCGCGCGGTCAGCAGCTTGTAGGCGGGCACGTCGAGCGCGGTGCCGGTGCCCAGTTTCCGCGCCGACAGCCACCGTTCGGACTGCAGGTCGGTGGTCAGCGGGATGAGCGCGTTACGAAGGGCGATCAGCCGCTGCACGGTGGCGAACGCGGTTGCCCGGGACACGTCGTTGCTGATCTGCACGGCACTGAGCGACACGGCCGCGATCGCCGGCACCGCGAGCACGGCGGCGACCTTGACCGGCAGCCGCCAGTTGCGCCACTCGGAGATCGACTCCCACCACGAGCCGAAGCCACGTCGCCGGTGCGCCGACGGGGCCGCGGACGGCGCCGGGCGGGGCTGTGGTCGGTCCACCGGCTGCGTCGCGGTCATCGCACCCACCACATTTCCGTCCGGCCTGTCCGGTTCATGCCAGTGGGTACGCGCCTCGTCACGCTTCGCTCCCGTTCCGGCACCGATCCACGGCGGGGCACAACATGATCAACAATTGATTCCACCCGGGTCGGCCGGCAATTCGTGGGCCACCGGCGAGCCCCAATGTCGCCACCTCCAGCCCGCCAAGATCACCACACATCTACGACAAGCCGGTGTTTCCCGACGGTGGTCGGGTAGACCGGCGGGCGTGATGGTAAGGCAGGTATTCGGGGCTGACAACGGTCTGTCGCCGGCCGTCCGCCATGTCAAACGGACATTTAGCCATGCGTCGGACATCTCCTCCGGTCAGCGGATCT
Organism: Pseudonocardiaceae bacterium; assembly: GCA_036270375.1. Classification (GTDB taxonomy): domain Bacteria; phylum Actinomycetota; class Actinomycetes; order Mycobacteriales; family Pseudonocardiaceae; genus DATEPR01. The sequence continues at coordinate 6,532 of DATBCR010000503.1, forward strand.
TGTTACCACCCAAACGGACTAGTGGCCAGCGCTTGGTGAACAGTTGACACGGACCGGTTGACAATGCGGTCCGCATGCGATCCGAGTACGGGCGCGCAGGTCGGAGGCATGCGGAGGGTTACCTGACGCATACGGGGCGATACGCCTGCCTGGACACATGTCAATTCGACCGCCGCATACGGCCGGTGATTTCGTTGGCGCTCGCATTGTTCTACCGTGCGAGGTGACCGTTGGGCGCCGGAGTCGCCCGCGCCGCCAAACGGTGAGTTGACGAGCCGTAGGCTAGATCTGATAGCAGCCCGCGGCGGTTCCTCGGGCTGGTCGTCGGGTGCGTCGGCGGTGCCGTCGCGCGAAGACAAAGGAACTCACAGCGATGGCACAACGTGGCTCTGGCCGAACCGGTGGCAAGGCGCGACCCGCCGGCCGTGGCCCGACGGCCGGGAAGAACTCGTCCCCCGGCCGGGGTTCGGCGTCCGCAGGCCGGACATCCAAGCAGACCGCGGCCGCCGCGCAGCGGGCCATCAAGGGCGCCCGCGGCCGCAGCGGCTCCGGCGTGCTGGTGCGGACCGTGCTCCCGATCGTGGGCATAGTGGCCCTCGCGGCCGCCGTGATCGTCGGCGTCCTGCTGTCCAACCACTCGAACACCTCCAACGGCGCGCTGCCGCAGGGCGCGGACACCAGCACCGGGCTGCTCGCGAACACGGCCGGCCAGTCCACCGGGGACACCGTCGACGGCGTATCGAGCAACAACACCGAGCAGGTGCTGTTCCACGTGCACGCGCACCTTGCGATGTATGTCAACGGCCAGCCGAAGCTGCTGCCGTACGGGCTCGGGATCGTGCCGCCGTACCAGTTGCAGCAGACCGCGGCCGGGCCGTTCGTCGCGGGCGGCTCGAAGTTCTACTGGCTGCACACGCACGACGAGAGCGGTGTGATCCACATCGAGTCGCCGGTGCAGCGCACCTACACGCTCGGCGAGTTCTTCGACCTGTGGCACCAGAATCTGAGCCCGACGCAGCTCGGCCCGAACACCGGCAAGATCACCGCGTTCATGAACGGCAAGCCGTACACCGGGAACCCGCGTGACATCCCGCTGACCGCGCACAACGTAATACAGCTGGACCTCGGCACCGTGGTGCCGTTCGCCAACTTCTCGTTCCCGTCGGGCGAGTAGTCGGGTCCGGCGGCACAACCTTCAGGGAGCGCCTGGTGACGGAGACGAGCACGCCGACCGAACCGCCGGTCACGGGCACCCGGTCCCGGGTGCCCGTGACCAGGCGTGGACTGCAGATCGCGCTCGGCGCGGTGTGGCTGCTGGACGGCGCCCTGCAGTTTCAGCCGTTCATGTTTGGCTCCGGTTTCGCGAGCCAGGTGCTGGCCCCAGCCGGCAACGGACAGCCGGTCTGGGTGGCGGACGCCGTGCGGTGGGCGGCCGGGCTGGTCGGCGGGAGCCCGACGCTGTGGAACGCGTTGTTCGCGGTGATACAGGTGGGTATCGGTGTCGGCCTGCTGATACGTCCACTCGTCAGGTTCGCGCTGGTCGGGTCGGTCGTGTGGGGGCTCGGGGTCTGGTATCTGGGCGAGGGTACCGGCGGCATCGCCAGTGGGCACGGGAGTCTGCTGACCGGGGCGCCGGGCGCTGTGCTGCTTTACGTGCTGCTGGCGGCGATCGCGTGGCCGAAGCTGCCGGCGGACGCGCCGGCCGGGTGGCGTGGCTGGCTCCGGCAGGACGGGTCGGTGCCGCCGGCCGCGTGGACGCCCGCCGCCTGGGCCGCGGTGTGGATCGGTGGGGCGGTGCTGCAGGCCCTGCCGGGCCAGAACACCGCCGGTGACATCGCGGATGCCTTGTCCGGTATGACAATGCCGAGTTGGCTCGGGTCGCCCGTGAACGCGATCGCGGACGGGATCCGGAGTGCCGGTGCGCCCGTGGTGTGGCTGCTGCTCGCGGTGTTGGTCGCGGTCGGGCTCTGCGGGCTTGGCGGGCGGCGGCTGCGGTTGGTGGCCGGGTGGGCCGGTTTCGGGCTCGCGGTGCTGTTCTGGGTGTTCGGGCAGGGGCTCGGGAACCTGGGGAGTGGGCAGGCGACGGATCCGAACTCCGCGCCGCTGTTGGCTTTGCTGGCGATCGCGCTGCTGGGCACGGCAGTCGCGGTGCCGGCCGCCGAGCCAGCGTCGGATTCGGACTCGGAGTCGGATTCTGTTGGTGGATCGGCGGACTGGCGGCGGTCGGTGCTGTCCGGCGTGTCGGCACTCGCGGTGGTCGGTGTCGGGCTGCTGCTGTGGATCACCACGCAGCCGGCGCAGGCCGGGCCGCCACCGCACCTGACCCTGACCGCCGTCTACACGCCACCCGGCGACGGCGCGACCGCGCCGGTGTACTTCACGGTCACCAACACCGGTGCCGGGCCGGACACCCTGCTGTCCGCGGGCACCGAGTTCCAGACCGCGACGGCGGCCAAAGGCGTGACTGTGTGCGCGAGTCCCGCGTGCGGGGCCGGGGACACGGTGACCATTCCGGCGCACAGCACCATGGTGTTCGGTGCCGGCGGTCCGCACCTGCTGGTGCGCGGGATGGGCGCGCTGGCCGCCGGGCATCAGCCGCTGCAGCTGACGCTGACTTTCGCCCGTTCCGGAGTGGTTCACGTGCTGTCACCGGTCGGGTCGCCGTCGGATCTGACCTTCAACGACGTCATGATGTACGGGTACATGGGCGGCCGCGATCCCGGTATGGGCATGTCGGGTATGAATGGAATGCCCGGTACCTCCGGTGCGCCGGCCACCACCATGCCGGGAATGACCATGACCGGCGGTTGATTCCGTCGAGCCGTCATTGTTTGCTGGACGTAACGAGTGGGGCCTTTTCCGGGACATAGTTCACAACGCGGAATGGCCGGCGCTTCGGGACGGAAAGTGGACAGGTGATGGGCGAACCTGACAAATCAGTGACACTCGCTGGACTGGTTAGTCAAGAGGCCGAGTTGTTGTACCGGCGGCTGCGCGCGGCCGGTTCCGTACACGCGGACCGATTCCGGGATTCCGGTGCGGCGGCGGCGGAACTGCTGGACACCGGTATCGCGTTCCCGTCCGGCCGGGACGACACGATGATCCGCCCGGTGGACCCGGCAACGGCGCTGCGGCTGCTGATCGGCCGGCGGCAACGCGAACTGGTGGACCGCCAGGACCAGATAATCGAGGGCTGGCGACGGTTGACGGCACTGCTCCCCCCGACCTGCGACGGCCAGCACCCGAACAACGGCGGTGACGAATGGTCGCAGCCGTCCCCCGGCGAGATCCAGCTACGGGTGCTGCGAATGATGCCGACCGACGACGACGCGGCGATCGCCCGCAGGCTCCGGTTGAGCGTCAGCACGGTGCGCCGGCACATCAAGTCCCTGTACGTGATGCTCGGCGTCGACAACCGCTTCGCCGCCGGCATGGTCGCCGCGAAACGGGGCTGGATCTAGGGAGTGGCGCTCAGCGGCGGGGCCGTGCGTTGCGCATCCGGATGCCGCTGAAGCCGAGCGTGCTCGCGGTCACCGCGTCCCAGAACGGCCAGAGATTGTCGAGCACGCGCAACTGGATGCCGGCCTCGTCATGCAGCGCGAGCAGGTCGCCGACCGGTTCGGCCGGCCCGAGTGGTTCGACCGGCGCGGTGGCGACGTGTGCGCTGGGCACCGGTGTGCCGAACGGCACGAAACAAGCCGCCGGCAGCCGATAGGCGAACAAGGCGACCGTGCGCAACGCGTCGAGCCAGCCGTACTCGATGGCATGCACCCGTTCGCCGCCACCGGGACCGATGATCCGTTCGCGGTCGACGTCGGTCGTCGACGGCGTCCGCCAGGCCATCGCCCTCGGGCACTGCCGGGGGAACCAGTAGTCGGGCGCCCGGGTGGCGTCCACCGCCCAG